>JAQYVK010000184.1 GCA_030145585.1 Desulfatiglandales bacterium
TCGTGATAAAATGAGTCATGTAAATATCTATGTAATCCACCTGAAGTTGTCTAAGGCTTTCTTCAACATCGGCGCGGATGCCGTCCGATTCCCGGTTGTGGGACTTGGAGCATATAACGACCCGTTTGTCCGTCTGTTTCAGAGCCAGACCGATTCGACGCTCGCTGGTCGTGTAGCCTCTGGCAGTATCGATGAAATCAACCCCCTTCTCCACGGCATGAAGGACGACCCCGACAGCCGTCTCCTCGTCCACCCTCTGAATGGGGATTCCACCGATTCCGAGCCGATTGACTTCGAGCCCTGTGTTTCCAATGACGATTCTTTCCATATTGTCCCCCAATCATTAATATTAACTAATTTTATCCTGTATCCTGCATCAGGAAGTCATCGTCTAATGGACGTGCCTTATTGTGTGATATCCTGAAGATTATACATTATTGATAGGTATTGTAAACTCAATGTCGATCAGTTTATCGGGCCAAGAGAATTGCTTTCCGCCTCCTCATCTATCCCACTTTTTTACCAGAGCGAAAACCACGCCATTGGCCAAGACACCTAGGATCAAACCGTCTACCCCTCCTGGGGCATTCAGAAGGGTGTTCCAGAGGGCCACTGCAGCGAGTCCGGCGATGCATCCAGACAAAAAAACCCGGGCGCGGGCCTTGATACCGAAGAGCGCAGCGGCCAAGGGTATGACTATGACGGGGGCCCAGAAATGGTAGGCATAAATGAGCAGGTCCAGAATGCTCTTAATCTTGATAGCAAAAACGATCGCCAACACCCCCACCATCAATGTAGTGACCTTGGCCAGGAACAGGGCCTGCCGATCGCTCAATGGCCGCTTCCTGAGGGGGCCTACCACGTCATTACTGAAGGCAACAGCGGCCCCATTAAGAAAAGAATCAGCCGAAGACATGACCACTGCGATGATACCCGCAACCACCATTCCCTTGAGACCCAGGGGTAGAACCTGTTGGATCACATAGGGCAAGGCCATGTTAGGGTCCAGGTCGGGCTTTAGTGTCAGGGCCACGAGACCGATCCCACCGGTCACGGCGAAAAAGGGAATGGAAAAGAGGCCGCTCAGGAGGGTTCCCCTTGCAGTGTGTGCCGCACTCTTACCGATCAAGAGCCTTTGGACATAAGGGGGCACAAGGGTTTCTCCTAGAACAAAAGTCAAGAAAAGTGATACAAAGGCGAGGGGTGTCTTGCCATCCAAAAAGGACAGATGCCCTGCCGGTACGGCCGCCTGGACGACCTCGAACCCTCCCGCTTTGTAAAGACCCAGAATCAATGTGAGGGGGATGCCGATGGACAGGATGACAAATTGTAACAGATCCGTTAAGACCACCGCTTTCATCCCGCCAATGGTGGCGTAAAGAACCACGATCCCAAAGCCAAAAAGAATTCCCCATGAATGGGGAATCCCCAAAAAGAGCTTGAAGATATAGCCGGTCGCTCCCACTTGAGCCCCAACGATACCTGCACAGAGCAGGACGGCGAAGCACCCTGAGACCAATTTTGCGACTCTCCCATACGCCTGCTCCATGATGTCACCTACGGAGATAGCCTCTGAAAAAGCATCGATGCGTGGTGCGATAAAAGTGGCCACCAGGATTTCCTTGAGACTGAATCCCCAAAGGGCAAAGATGTTAACGATTCCCCACGTAAACACTTTTTCCGCATTGCCCATGGTAAATCCGCCTCCGATAAAAGAGGCGGAGAGCGTGGCGAATACAACGGCCGAAGAATAGGATCTGCCTGCGACGGAAAAATGGTGGAGACTCCGAATGCCGCGACCCGCCAGAAGGCCCACAACCAGCACCAGCGCCAGATAAACCAGTACGATTATAAAGTCGACATCTAACATAGATTTCCCACCGTTTTTAGCGATAAGAAGTTATAAGGTTTAAGGTCTATGGTATTATAAACAAAAGGCAGGCTGGTTGTGAGAATTTTTCCTTACAACCAGCAGGCGCAAGGCACATGGCACAAAGGGAAAAAGGTATCTCGAATTACCTTGAGCCTTGTTTAAATACCTTACACCGTATACCGTACACCTTACACCGCTTATTTATGTACACCGTTCTTTTATCACCGATGGACTTGACACACAAGACCCGGTTCCCTATACTCCCGATCACGAAAATCTCTAATTTCATCAAAGAAAGCCCAAAACTCCCCGTCCCTCCCGCGGAACGGGGAGTTTGCTTCCCATAAACCAGTATCTTGTCCCAGAATTAAGTCGCTTTATGAATTCGGGATCAAAGGAGGCTCTTCTATGAAACGGTTTACTTTGCTTTCTGTTGCCGGGGCCCAAAAGACAATAGAGGTGATGGATGTTATCCAAGGCCGGAGCGCCGGAGATCTTGCCATCAAGGACACCACACTCTTAAACGTCTACAGCGGAGAATATCTGAAACCGGTTTCGATTGTTATCAAGGGTGAATGGATAGCCTACGTGGGGGATGACCCCGGAGCACGAATCGGACCTGACACCACAGTCATCCCCGCTAAAGGCCGAACCGTCATTCCCGGACTTATCGATGGACACAGTCACTTGGCTAATTTTGAATATAACCCGGCTGAATTTCTCCGTTATGCCATGAAAGGGGGAACCACAACAATTGTCACCGAAATCATCGAACCTTTTCCCATTGGTGGTTATGAAGGGCTGTTGGATTTTTTAGAAGCATTGAATGACCAGCCCATTAAGATTTTTTCGACAGTGCCGGCCATGGCGTCTACAAGCAAGGCCGCCCGGGGTATGCCCGGGCAGATACTAAAAAAACTCATTCAGAGGGATGATATCCTCGGTCTCGGGGAAGCCTATTGGTCCTCAGTCTTACAAGAGCCGGGGATTTTCTTAACCAATTTTCAGGACACCCTGGAGTCGGGTAAAAAATTGGAAGGGCACTCTTCCGGTGCAAGGGGTACCAATTTGATGGCCTATATCGCCCTCGGAATATCTTCATGTCACGAGCCGATCAATAAAGATGAGGTGCTGGACCGATTGAGGATGGGAATACACATTATGATCAGGGAGGGCAGTATCCGAGGGGACCTCGAACAGATTGCCCCAATCAAGGACGATATCTCCGATTTTAGAAGGCTCATTCTTGTGACAGATGGGGTCGGATCGAAGGACTTAGGGCAGAAAGGTTACATGGAGAGGGTCGTACAGAGGGCCATTGACTATGGATTCGAACCGATAGAGGCTGTAAAGATGGCCACGACCAATGTAGCGGACTATTTTCAATTGGACGGCATCATCGGTGGGATTGCACCTGGGAAATACGCGGACATGGTGATCATTCCGGAGCCTACTATCATCCAAGCGGAATGGGTTATCAGTAAAGGCCGGGTTGTGGCTAAAGATGGGGCTGTTTTGGCACCACCCAAGAAGCATGTCTTTTCTCATGATACCCTAAACAGCGTTCATTTTGACCGGAGGCTGCAACCGTCCGATTTTACGATCACTTGTAGTGGACCTGATAGGGAAATCAAAGTCAGAGTCATCGATCAGGTCACAGGTCTGGTGACCCGGGAATCCGTGCAGTCCCTCTCAGTGTCGGATGGTGAAATCCACTCTGATGTGAGCCGAGATGTCTTAAAGGTGGCGGTTATTGATCGAAACCTTTCACCGGGCAAAAAATTTGTGGGCCTCCTCCGGGGACATGGCTTAAAAAATGGTGCCTTTGCCTGCAGTTCGGCCTGGGATGTGGCAGACATCATTGTTGTGGGTGCCGATGACGCCGATATGGCCGCGGCCGTAAACAGGATCTACAAATTACAGGGAGGGGCTGTGGTTTGCTCTGGCGGTGAGGTTCTTGCCGAGATTCCCTTGCCCATATTCGGGTTGATGTCTGAATTGCCTATGGAGGTCCTCGTTAAGCAAACCGACAAACTTATCGAGGTATTAAAAGAACTCGGCTTTCCCTACAACGATCCTATTCGAACCATAACCGTCCTGACAGGGGCGGCCATACCGTTTCTTAGAATATGTGAGGACGGTCTCGTAGATATCAAGACAGGGGAGTCCCTCAGTCTCTTTGTCGAATCGTAGTGGCAGGAACAAGAGTAAACGTCAGGAGCAAGAAGGAAAAAGTAAAGCCTCCCCACGCTCTCTCGCCGGGCATTCTGACGAAAGAAAGTAAAAAAACATCTTCTTATGGACCCGATGATATTTTAGGGCTTCTTTTTAAAAAACGTTTCAATTTCCAGCCGATCCAAAGCAGAATCAGAACCGCCATCACAGTGTGGCTGATCAAGAAATATTCCCTGGCATGAAAGGCCCTTTCCCAATATGAAATTGGTGCCCGGAACTGAATACCGGAGAGGGGATAGAAAATGGCATACCCATCACTAACATGGGTAAAGGCATCAAAGAGGATGTGGAGTCCCCAACCGATGATAAAAGGGTAAATGTGATTGAAGGTTGCCCTATTAGCAATGATCCATAAAAGAGACAAACTGACACCCCACACGACCAGGGAATGAACAGACCTGGCCATAAGAGAGTTCCAAAGGGTGTCCCAAAGGGGGTCATGCATCCATTCCATAAAACTTCGGTAAAAAAACAGCTTCGGTAGAAAGGCGATCCCATAAACCAGGTCGGGAAGGAGGCCACCCACACCCACCTTCCATGCCCATGGCTTCCGGAAAAAGAAGGCATAATTCCAAAAAAAGTGTTCATATGGGCTCATTGTGTATTCCTTTTAATTCACACATCTTTGTTTAAATAAGGTCCTTTAGGCATTTTTAATCACCAGAATTATAGACTGAAGGACAATACGCAAAGCGCATGGCGCAGAGAGCATAGCGTTTAATGCTGTATGAGAAAGTGATTTGCTTTGCGTTATACTCCATGCGCTCTGCGGGGGCACTGTTCACCGTTTACTCAAGGGGTTTTACACTCTGCGCTATGCGCTATGCGCTTTGCTTTTTCTGAAAAATCTCAATAATTAGCGAAAAAGGGCAAGGCCCGATATTATGCCTGGATGCTTTGTCAAGTTATCCCTCCTCCTTGACAACACCCTTAATATCATTAACTATAATACTAATGTGCCCGTTTTCCAGGGCCTGCTCCTTCATAATAGGAAAGGGAAAATGAATCAGCATTAGATCTACACTCTGGAAATGCGAAAAGGGATGAAACTTTAATTATTGGATAACCCATGAGTAAGGAGTTTAATGATGGAAACAAAAAAGATCAACGTACCCAACATTAGCTGCGGACATTGCGTCATGACCATTAAGAATGAACTGAGTGAACTCCAAGGGGTCTCCCAAGTGGATGGGGATCCGAATACCAAGGAGATCACCGTGAATTGGGATGCCCCTGCCACACTTGAGACAATCATATCCCATCTCAAAGAGATTAATTATCCGGCTGCCGAATAATTGTGCTCTTGAATGAATCGCCTTTCTTTCCCTTGGAAATCATCAAGGGTTGAACTAGATTATGACTGAAAAAAATGTCACCATACCCGTAACAGGAATGACCTGTGCCAATTGCGCTCTGAATATTGAGAGAAGTGTCAAAAAGCTTCCCGGAGTCATGGGAACGAGTGTCAATTTCGCTGCGGAACAGGCGTCCATATCCTTCAATCCTGATGAGCTCCAAATAGGCGATCTTGTGGAAAAGATTCATGATGCGGGTTATGGGGTGCCCAAGGCAATCGTTGAGTTCCCGGTTACGGGGATGACTTGTGCCAATTGCGCCATGGCCATCGAAAGGGCTCTGAATAAAAAAATCCCCGGGGTGTTGTCCGCGTCCGTCAATTTTGCAGCCGAGAGGGTCCTTGCGGAATATGTCCCGACCCTGACCGGCCCGGACGAGATGATCACCGCCATCGAAAAAGCTGGATATGGGGCTATCAGACCTGAAGACAGTGCAGAAGGAGAGGATGCGGAGCTTGCTGCTCGAAGGGCGGAGATTAGGAATCAAACCAAAAAATTCATCATTGGAATCCTGTTTACGACCCCCCTCTTTTTTCTCAGTATGGGGAGGGATTTCGGACTCCTGGGAAGCTGGAGTCATGCGGTATGGGTAAACTGGCTATTTTGGGCTCTCGCATCCCCGGTACAGTTCTACACCGGTTGGGATTACTATACCGGAGGTTGGAAGAGTCTCAAAAATAAAAGCGCCAACATGGATGTCCTGGTAGCGATGGGGTCATCGGTTGCTTATTTTTATTCCCTTGCCCTGCTCCTCTATCCCCCACTTGGGGCACATGTCTATTTTGAGACCTCCGCCGTCATCATCACCCTCATCAAACTGGGCAAGATGCTTGAGGCCCGGACCAAGGGACGAACCGGTGGCGCCATTCGTAAACTGATGGGTCTGCGTCCCAAGACGGCCACTATCTTTTTGGAAGAGAAAGAAAAGGAAATCCCCCTTTCCCAGGTCAAGGTTGGGGATCAAATCGTCGTCCGCCCCGGTGAAAGTATTCCCGTGGATGGAATGATCTTTGAGGGGGAATCCAGCTTGGACGAATCCATGTTGACAGGTGAACCCCTTCCTGTTGATAAGGGTCCCGGAGATAAAATCACCGGTGGGACGATAAACGGGGAAGGGCGCCTCAAGTTTACGGCCGAAAGGGTCGGGAAAGATACCGCTCTTGCGCGGATTATCCGTCTGGTACAGGAAGCCCAGGGAAGCAAGGCACCCATTCAGGCTTTAGCGGACCGGGTGGCTTCGGTGTTTGTCCCGACGGTGATCGGGGTGGCGTTCTTGACCTTCATTCTCTGGTGGGCGATCGGAGGTCAATTCGTTCCAGCCATGATTCGTATGGTGGCCGTATTGGTTATTGCTTGCCCGTGCGCCCTTGGACTGGCCACACCTACCGCCATTATGGCAGGAACCGGAAAAGGTGCTGAAAAGGGCATACTGTTCAAAAACAGTGAGGCCCTGGAAACGGCGACAAAACTGGACACCATCGTGTTGGACAAGACGGGAACCATTACCATGGGAAAGCCAGTCGTCGTCGATGTGGTTGTGTCTGATGCCCTCATCAAGGATGAAGCTGAGCTTTTGAGACTCGGCGCCTCCGTAGAAAGGGGCTCCGAGCATCCTTTGGGGAAGGCTATCGTCAAGGAGGCGGAGAACCGGGGGATTGATCTCCTTGAACCGCAAGCCTTCCGGGCCGAAAGGGGTTTTGGTGTTCGAGCAGACATAGACGGGCGTGAGATATTGGTGGGAAAACCCAATTGGTTTGAGAAATCGGGCCTCGGTTTAGACCGCGCCAAGGAGCAGATCGGTTCCCTTCAGGCCCAGGGAAAAACGGTGATGCTGGTGGTCATAGAAAAGGAACTCGCCGGGTTGATTGCGGTGGCGGACCAGGTCAAGCCTGAATCAGTGGATGCGGTGGCCGAACTGAAAAAACAGAAACTGAGAGTCGTTATGCTTACAGGTGACAATGCCCAGACTGCCAGGGCCATTGCGGCCGAGGTGAAGACCGATGAAGTGTTTTCGGAAGTCCTTCCCGAAGAAAAGTCAGCGAAAATCAAGGGGCTTCAAGACCGGGGTGAGAAGGTAGGCATGGTGGGGGACGGGATCAATGACGCCCCTGCCCTGGCTCAGGCCGAAGTGGGTTTTGCAATTGGCACCGGGACGGATGTAGCCATAGAGACGGGTGACGTGATTCTTGCCAGCGGGAACCTACATGGCATTTCCAAAGCGATCCAATTGAGCCGGATTACCATGGGGACCATCAGGCAAAACCTTTTCTCGGCCTTCTTCTACAACGTCATGCTCATTCCGGTTGCGGCCGGTGTTCTCTATCCATTTGAATTTCTCCCAAATTTCTTGAGACAACTCCACCCTATTCTTGCTGCTTTTGCCATGGCGATGAGCAGCATCACCGTCGTTTCAAACAGCCTCCGACTTTATCGCAAAAAAATAAAATAAAGAATCCACACCCAAAGGATGTAGCCTTCATTAGACCCCCTAAAAGGGAGCTGCCAATAGGAAATATTGGATTTTTAATTTCAAATGCCAAAGCTCAAATGCCAAATGAATGTCAAATGACAACCCGCCAAACAGCCGGTGGACAAGATGCTTAAACCCAGAACAAATAATCACGAAACCACGAAAAATCGAAACCACGAAATAGGTAAAGTTTTTGGACGCAGATTAACAGGATCCCCCGGATATAAGTAGCAGCAAACAGGAACGAAAGGATTGTTTAACAATCCCACTGAATTTTTATCCTGAGCTTGTTGAAGGGCTGTATTTTGTCTCCTGCTCTTAGATTTTAGTGTCAACCAGTGTAGATGAGTGGTTTAATTTTCAGTATCCATGAGATCAGCGCGATCAGCGTCCAATTATTCGTTTTTCGTGTTTTCCTGATTTCGCACTTTCGTGATAATTTACTTGTTTTTTTTCTGAGCACTGTTCTCTTCTATTTTAAGACATTGGGATTTTGTCATTTGCTTGTCCCGCCATAGCTTCAGCGACGGCGGAAGCTTTATTCCATCATTCATTCAAAATGACTATCTTATCCGCATATCAGTGCCTGAAACATTAGGGTTGAATTAAAATCTTCATTTATTTTCCATCCTTGACCTAAGTCAATGCGGGGATACGTCACTTCTTTTATACTCTCCTTGATATTACGAAATATCGATCTTATTTTCTTTATGAAAACTAAAAAAAACAACCCTTTGACCTAAGTCAAGGACTTTAATAAGGCCGTCTGTTTTAATTGTAATTAACAACGAAGCAAACGTTTATTCATCAAAGATAGAGCATGGAACTTTTAACAATAGAAATATATGGAGGTGGTCAATGAAATGCCCGGGACAAGACAGTCGTTATTGGAAGCCGGGGTCCATTTTCGAGGCCAAATGCCCCAAATGCGGGACTGAGGCAGAGTTCTTTAAGGACGATACAACCCGCAAGTGTAAAAATTGTGGCCATCGATTCTTGAACCCCAGTATGGATTTTGGCTGCGCCTCTTACTGTCAGTATGCGGAGCAGTGTATTGGAGATCTTCCCCCTGAACTTATAGCCCAAAAAGAGAATCTGCTCAAAGACAGGGTGGCTATTGAGATGAAACGCTATTTCAAGCAGGATTTCAAAAGAATCGGCCATTCCACCCGCGTGGCCAGGTATGCTGAAAGGATCGGCAAAAAGGAAAATGGAAACCTGGCTGTGATTCTGCCGGCGGCGTACCTGCATGACATCGGCATCAAAGAAGCGGAGCGTAAACACCAGAGCACGGCCGCCAAATACCAGGAAGAGGAAGGGCCGGCTGTTGCAAAAGATATATTAGACGGACTGGGAGCCCGAAATGAGTTGGTCGAAGAGGTCTGCGATATCGTCGGCCACCATCACCATCCCAGGTCGGAGGAGACGGTAAATTTCAAATGTATCTACGATGCCGATATGATTGTGAACCTGGAAGAAAAACAAAAGGAAAACCCAACGGCGTCCGAAAAGCTGGAGGACATTATTGAGAACGCCTTCCTAACCGAGAATGGGCGGCATCTGGCGAAACAAATCCTTGTATCTCCTAATTAGCAGGACACTATTTATAACTTAAACTTGGATTTTCTAAATATTTATATTTTCAATCATCTTAACTCATTTTAATTCTTTTTAAAAAGGAGGAAACCATGGAAGTCAATAGAAAGATCATAGAAATCGATGATGAACTCTGCAACGGTTGCGGAGAGTGTGTCCCCTCGTGTGCTGAAGGGGCCTTACAGATCGTGGACGGCAAGGCACTGTTGGTGGCGGATCTTTACTGCGACGGGCTTGGAGCCTGTCTGGGAGAATGTCCGACCGGTGCGCTAACCATCGTGGAACGCGAAGCAGATGAATTCGATGAGGAGGCCGTGGAAGAATATTTGCATTCCATCGCACCTGAAGAAAAGCAGGCAGAAGAGACCCTTCCATGTGGGTGCCCTTCGACCCAATTGAAGTCCTTTATTGAACCGGCCCCATCCCAGGAAGCTGGAAAAACGGAAGTTCAGTCAGCTCCTTCAGAACTCGCTCACTGGCCCGTTCAGATCAAACTGGTTCCGCCTACGGCGCCATTTCTGAAAGGAGCGGATCTTCTGGTGGCCGCGGACTGTACACCGGTTGCTTATCCCAATTTTCACAGGGACTTTCTCAAGGGAAAGGCAGTCATGGTAGGATGCCCGAAATTCGATGATGCCCAGGAATATATCCAGAAGTTTGCCGATATCTTCGGGACCGCTGATATAAAAAGCGTTACAGTGGTTGTCATGGAAGTGCCCTGCTGCCAGGGACTCCCCGTTATCGTTGAAAAGGGAATGGAGATGTCAGGCAAAAAAATCCCTATCGAAAAAGCGATCATCAGCGCCCGGGGAGATCTCCTGGGAAGTGAAAGGTTGGCCGCATAAAATTTTATCCTACTTATCGATCATTGCGTTCCGACCTAATCCATTAATTAAGCTCCCCGCAGCTTGTCGGAGCGCAGCGGAGATCCCGCTTGTCGAAGATGCCGCTTGCGTTGCGGGGCTGCGGGGGGTATCTAAGCGAAATTCGCCGAAACCAACCCGCCTTCGTTACGATAAAATTGTTCTAAAGGGGGTCAGCCATGTGTCAGAGTTACAGAAAGCAATGTGCCTGTAGCCAAAATACCGCGGAGATTTTCTTCGGAAGAATGGTGTTAGATGAAAAGGCTATTGCTCAGGTCTATTGCCCGAAATGTAGTCAGGATATTGAGACAGGGCGTGATAACAGGGTATGGGATAATGGCTGGGTGCTCGAGCTAAACATGGACATCGTGAGGATTCGTGCAAATGTGATGGAAATTTCTGCTGAAGAAATCACTGCCGACTGGGTTTTCGATGAAGGATTTACCACGTGGGTGGGAATCACACCAGACGATTCCCAAAGAAGAAACCAGGAACGTTCCGAAATTCAGGTGCTTGCCAAAACCGATCTTCGTGCTTATATCCAGGCGATGAAGGATTGGGGTTTGAGCCGCGAGAAACGGTTTATCAACGAGGGTTGGCGTAAGATGAAAGCCAAGGGATAAGGCAAGTCGCGATCTCGAATCTTTTGCAAAAAGGCGCATATTCTTTCGGAAAGATTATGTGCCACAAGGCGATGGAACGCGATTTTCTTTCCAAGAGTCAGAGAATTTTGATTGATTAGGACGTTAGTTCGAAACAAAAAGATATTCAGAACCAAAACTGGGGGTATTGTCTGTTCTTCGATATGTTGTTAACAAGGAGTGCAACCGCCAGCATGATGCAAACCCCAAGCCCCACAGGCACGAGGACATAAAAGTATCCCAGATCATGGACCTTCTGGCTTCCAACGATGGCGATCAAACCGGTGGCACCTCCTGGTGGATGCAGCGTCTTGGTCAAATGCATAACCGCAACGGATGTGGCCACCCCTATTGAGGCCGCCAGCCACATATGTTCGTTAAAGATCTGGTAGCTTGTGACACCGATAAGTGCGGAAAACACATGTCCACCGATCAGGTTCCTCGGTTGGGCCAAAGGGCTTTTAATGGCGCCGTATATGAGCACCGCTGAAGCACCAAAAGAGCCTATGATCATGAGGAGATCCGTTCCCTCCAGGAGATTGTAATTGATTGCTGCTACCGGTGCTATTCCCAGAAATGAACCAACCCACGACCAGGCAGTCTCCGTCAGAGAAACCATTGGAGGGCTCTTGGTCGATCCCCTCATTTTTTTAAAATAGTCCATCTATATGACCGACCATGGAAAAAATGAATGCCATGTGTGCAACATGCCATTCACCGCTTTATAAAATGGTTGACTCTATAATATCGGCCCTTGAGACAAGGCCCACCAGGCCCCCTTGCTGATTTATTACCGGAGCGCGGTTGATGTTTTTTTCTTTGAAAAGGGTTGCTAATTCAATAATAGGTTTGTTCTCATCTATGGTGACTGCCGGGGATGTCATCATTTCGCCGGCAGTCCGTTCACCAATTGACTCATCCACACACCATGCTTCTTTCAGTCGTTCCGCCACAAACGCCATGAATGTCATCTTATCCTTGGCGCCCATGTGGCGTAAAAAGTCTTTTTCAGAAATAACACCCACAACCTTGCCTTCAAGATCGACGACGGGGAGTCCTGAAATGCCATGGCTCCCCAAAGCCTGGGCAACTTCCTTCATTGGCGTTTTTATATCGACAAAAACCACATCTCGGGTCATCACGTCCTTCGCCTTAATGGAACGTTTTAGTCGTTCGACGGCGCGTCTATAGGCATGACGGTAGACTTCCTTGAAATCGCCCGGTGTTATATCCAGATACCCAGGGATCTCTTTCATGGCATTATATACATCCTCATCGGTAATATCGACAGATTTGGGAATACCCATGTCTTTTCCTTCTGAACGCTTAGCCATGACTTCTCTCCCTCAATTAGCTATTGTATTGTCAAACATATGCTAACCATACCGGAAAAACCGACACGATTTATAGAGTTTTATTTGATCTTGGTCAATCTCAAATGACTCTTTTTTTAATAATATGCCACTGAAAATATATTTGTACAGAAAATGTTTGACTTTTAGTCTAATTGTGTCAAATAACAATAAATAAGGGTTCAAGTCATAAGGCTCACGGCACATGGTAAAAAAAATGGCTCTAATTTACCTGAGCCATGAGCCCGTCGAATGGCAGATGGATTTTTTACGGAGCCTTTAAAGGTGGAGGAGAGAAACATGGAATTAAGCCCAGGGACTAAAGTCGATGATCTGCTGAGAGTATATCCTTTTCTTATGGATTTTTTCGTAGAGAAATCCCCCAAGTTTAAGCATCTGTCGAACCCCATCATGCGCAAAACCATTGGAAAAATGGCCACCTTAAATCAAGTGGCAACCATCGGTAAATTGGACATGGAGACCCTTTTAGATGGCATTGCGCAGGAAATTAGGGAAAACACCGGCGACACCGTGACGATCAAAAAAGATTCGTCATCAGGGTCTGCTGAACCGTTAATGGATCCGGAGGCAAGACAAGAGATCCTGAAAGATATTATCAAGGACCTCCACAAAGGTGAAGATATGGAGGGTCTCAAAGAAAGATTCCGTCAATTGATCCAGGATGTTTCTCCATCTGAAATTGCCAATATGGAACAGAGGCTTATCGAAGAAGGCCTGCCCGAGACTGAGGTCAAACGCCTCTGTGATGTGCACGTGGCCGTATTCAAAGAATCCCTGGAAAGGCAGGAAATTCCCGGGGCCCCCGTCGGCCATCCCGTTCACACTTTTACGCTGGAAAACCGGGCATCAGAGGAAATCATGGATAATATTGATGCGATCCTCAATAAAATAGGCACGCCTCCCGATGAGACATCTTTCAAGGATACCCAAAATGACCTGAAGGACCTGGTTGCGCAGCTCTCCCAAATCGACCTTCACTATCTCCGAAAAGAAAACCAGCTTTTTCCCCTTCTCGAAGCCCACGATATTTCAGGACCTTCTTCAGTCATGTGGGCCATTCATGATGATATTCGGGCTTTGCTCAAGAAAGCACGGGACCAACTCACCCGGATGGAACCATCTGAGACGGCGGCCACGTTAAAAGAACTCACCGCGACCATAAGGGATATGATTTATAAGGAGGAGAATATACTCTATCTCATGTCTCTTGAAACCTTGTCTGAGGCGGATTGGGGCAAGGTGAAACAAGGTGAAGAAGAGATTGGTTATGCCTGGATCCT
>JAQYVK010000185.1 GCA_030145585.1 Desulfatiglandales bacterium
CCATGGCGGGTCGGTGGCCTTGGGCCACCCCATCGGAGCGAGTGGGGCCCGAGTATTGACCACCTTGATTTACGCCATGAAGGACAGGGGCGCCGGTGTGGGTCAAGCCAGCCTCTGCCTCGGTGGGGGTGAGTCGGTCACCCTTGTGGTGTATAACGAAAAATAGGGCTGAAGGCGGGCCGGTTGTAAAGAGTAATTTTCACAACCAGCAGGCTCATGGCACAAGGCTGAACAGCCTGCCGGTTTGAGGTGGAGCCTGATTTAGATAAAAATTGGTGCCTCTGAAAGCTTTAATCACTGAAGTGGAATAGAGGTTCTCTTGGTTATTCAAGCAAATACAAATTAAATATAAGGAGATAGGATGATGAGAGATGTTGTTATTGTTTCTGGTATGAGGACCCCGGTTGGGGCTTTTGGTGGGACATTAAAGGGAACACCCGTGGTGCAGTTGGGTGCCTTGGTATTGCGAGAAACGCTCAAAAAGGCAGGATTGAGGCCTGTGCCGACCGAAGACTTGACACGGTTTGAGCCGGATGCCCTGAAGGGCGCGGGGATGGTAGATTTAGAGAAAGAGGGCTACGACTATGATGACGGCCTTCAGCCCATAGAGATCGACGAAGTGATTATGGGCAACGTCATCAGTGCGGGTCAGGGACAGAATGTGGCAAGGCAGGCGATGATTCGTGCGGGAATTTCAAAGGAAGGGAGCGCGTTTACAATTAATAAGGTCTGCGCCTCAGGCATGAAGGCCGTGTCCCTGGCCACACAAGCGATCCGATACGGGGAGGCGGAAGTCATTCTTGCAGGGGGTATGGAAAACATGAGTATGATTCCATACGCGCTTCCCGCTGCCCGCTGGGGTGCCCGGATGAACAACGCGGATCTGGTCGACCTTATGGTCTTTGATGGGCTTTATGAGATCTTTTACGGTTATCACATGGGGGTCACTGCCGAAAATATCGCGGAACGGTGCGGCATCTCCAGGGAAGAGCAGGATGAACTGGGGGCGCTCAGCCATCAGCGAGCGCGCACAGCCATTAACGAAGGTCTTTTCAAGGATGAGATCGCTCCAGTCATCATTCCGCAGAGGAAAGGAGATCCCATCATCTTCGACACGGACGAAAGACCTATGGATACCAGTGCAGAAAAGATGGCCAAACTTCGCCCTGCTTTCTCGAAAGATGGGACGGTCACTGCGGGAAATGCCTCCGGGATCAATGATGCAGCCGCGGCCCTGCTGATCATGTCAGCGGACAAGGCAAAAGAAATGGGACTCAAGCCTTTGGTCAAGGTCAAGGCGTACGCATCCGGTGGCGTGGATCCGGCCTATATGGGTCTCGGTCCGATACCGGCGGTTCGCAAGATACTCGACAAAGAGAAAATCACCATGGGTGATTTTGGTAATATCGAATTGAACGAGGCCTTCGCATCTCAGGCCATCGCATGCATGCGAGAATTGGACTGTGATATTGAAAAGACCAACCCTCTTGGAAGCGGAATTTCTATCGGACATCCTGTCGGATGTTCAGGAGCCCGAATTATCCTGACCCTCATGGGAGAGATGCTGAGAAAGGATCATGAACTCGGTCTCGCCGCCCTCTGCATTGGTGGAGGCCAGGGGATGGCGACGGTACTAGAGAGAGCATAAAACTGATGGTGAACGGTGAGTGGTAAACGGTGAACAGTAGAAAGCGAGCGGAATCGGATGACCGTTCACTGCTCACCGCTCACCGTTCACCATATTTATAAAGGAGTAAACCATGGCATATGAAACCATTATATTCGAAACAGAAGGCAATGTAGGGATCATCAAATTCAACCGGCCAAAGGCCCTGAATGCCATCAATCCGGACGTCCTGTCTGAAACCCAGGACGCTCTGAATAAGATCGAAGCCGACCCGGCCATAAAAGTCCTTGTCCTGACCGGTGAGGGAGATAAAGCGTTTGTGGCGGGGGCCGACATAGCCCATATGGTGAAACTGAACCCATTACAATCCAAGGCTTTTTCTCGAGACGGCCATGAGCTGGGATTTCGTCTCGAAAGCCTTCCAATCCCCGTGATTGCCTGTGTGAATGGGTTTGCCCTGGGGGGTGGGACCGAAATTGCCATGGCATCCGATTTTATCTATGCCTCGGAGAAAGCCAAATTCGGGCAACCTGAAATCAATCTGGGCGTGATGCCCGGCTTTGGAGGGACCCAGAGACTCCCTCGCCTGGTGGGAAAAGGGATGGCCAAGGAGTTGTGCATGACGGGCGTCATGATCAGTGCCCAAGAGGCGAAGGAGATCGGCCTTGTTAATAAAGTCTTTCCTCCCGACAAACTCTGGGAAGAGACCATGAAAACAGCACAACTTATAGCCACCAAGGGAAGGGTAACTCTAAAGGCGGTCAAAGAATGTATTGATCGGGGCCTCGACGTAGATCTGCGGGACGGCTGCTACATGGAAATGGACGCTTTCGGATTATGTGCGACCAGTCCGGATAAGAAGGAAGGGATGGATGCCTTCTTGGAAAAGAGAAAGCCCGAGTTTAAAGGTGAGCTTTACTGATAAGGAGACCGGGTATGGATTTCAATTTAGGCGGAGAGCAGGAAGAGGTCCGGAAAGCGGCGGCGGAGTTTGCCAAAGGAGAATTTGACAAAGATATCGCCCTTGAACATGAAAGGGCCCATTCTTTTCCCAAGGAGATCTGGAAAAAAGCCTGTGAACTCGGTTTCGTGGGCATTCACTTTCCGGAGAAATATGGCGGACAAGATTTCGGGGTCATGGAGAATACCCTCGTAGTCGAGGCCTTTTGCCGTCAGGATTCCGGGCTCGGCATCGCCCTGAGCATTGCTGATTTTTCAACGGAGATCATCCTGAGAGGCGGAACGGAGGAGCAAAAGGAAAAATATTTGATTCCCATTACGCGCGGTGAAGCCATTTCCAGTGGGGGGTTTACTGAACCCGATCACGGCAGTGATATTACCTACATGAACACCTCGGCCATCAAAGAGGGGAGCGACTACATCATCAACGGCACCAAGACCTTTATCTCAAATGGGACCATCAGTGATTTTGTCATCGTGCTCTGCCAAACAGATCCGGAGGCAAAACCCTCCTATCGCGGGCAGACCCTTCTCATTGTTGAACGAGGGACACCCGGCTACAGCACTGCGGACGTGGGAGAGAAGATGGGCATCAAGATGACCTCTACCGCGGAGCTTTCGTTCAACGATGTTCGGGTACCGGCCTCAAGTATGGTGGGGCAGGAAAATAAGGGTTTTTATCAGGTCCTCGAGTTTTTTGACGAAAGCAGGATTGAAATTGCGGCTCAGGCCCTCGGGATTGCGCAAGGGGCCTTCGATCGGGCCCTCGCTTACACCCGGGAACGCAAACAGTTTGGAAAAAAGCTGGCTGAATTTCAAGCAACACAGCACAAATTGGCGGATATGGCGACCAAGATAGAAACGGCGAGGCTCCTTGTATACAAAGCGGCCTGGAGTTATGATCAAGGTAAGACAGATCCCATGCTGACTTCCATGGCTAAATTGTACGCCGGGCGTGTTGCCGTGGAGGTGGCGGATGAAGCCATTCAACTCTTCGGTGGTTATGGGTACATGCTCGAATACGAAGTCGAACGATTCTACAGGGATGCCAAAATCATGGAGATCTACGAGGGGACCAAGGAAATCCAGAAAAACACCATCGCCAGTGCTTTGTTGGGGAAATTGTAAATGGAATACCCTGATTGAGCGAAAGTCGAGGATATCCAAGATCCAAGGCATCCAAGGGCGAATGCCGTATGCTGCTGCTTTGCAGCAGCCGCTTACTGCGAGCTCTTGGTAACGACGGAGATGGGATATCCCCGGCTTTCCTCGAAGGTGAAGAATCCCGACCGTAGGTCAGGGTTCTTCTAAAGAAAAAGCCTACTGGCTTTTTCACGTAATCAAAAATGGAATGTTTCTTTATTATCCTATCTTTCGCTGATAGAAAATTTTCAATAGATCAGAAAAGTCTGTGAACTACCTGGTGTTTAAGACTTTATAATGGTTCTCCCTTTTGTTTACGATCGATTAGGGGAAAGCCTGTTTTCAAGGGAGTGTGCCTCATGTCCTTGACCTTCAGCAGGAAGCTCCTAAAAGATTTAAAGGCCGAAGAACGCAAATGGCTGGATAAAATGGAAGAGGAACTCTCCTCGAGGCCGGAGCGGCTTAAAAGATTTTCCACAATCTCAAATAAGGAAATCCAACGGATCTATACACCTGGAGATACCAAGGACCAGGATTTCAATAGAGATATCGGATTTCCGGGTGAGCTTCCATATACCAGAGGGGTTCATCCTTCCATGTACCGTGGGCGTCTCTGGACCATGCGCATGTTCGCGGGTCTCGGCTCGGCAGAAGATACGAACCGCCGGTTCCATCATCTTGTAAACGCTGGGCAGACGGGACTCTCCGTGGCCTTCGATTTACCGACATTGATGGGGTATGATAGCGATTCTCCCAGAGGGAGAGGAGAGACGGGCAGATGTGGGGTTGCCATCGATACCCTGGGGGATATAGAGGACCTGTTTGAGGGGCTTCCTATCGACAAAATTACTACGTCCATGACAATCAACCCCCCGGCTGCAGTCATCTGGGCCATGTATATCGCCGCGGGAGAAAAACGGGGAATCGACAGGCGGGTCATGGGAGGAACCATTCAGAATGACATGCTGAAGGAGTTCATCGCCCAAAAGACTTTCATGTGTCCCCCCGAACCCTCCATGAGAGTGATTACCGACACCGTAGAGTTTGGAACGAGAGAAGTCCCCCGGTGGAATCCCATCAGTATTAGCGGTTACCACATCAGGGAGGCCGGATCAACGGCCGTCCAGGAACTGGCCTTCACCCTGGCCGACGGTATCGCCTACACGGAAGACGCCTTGGATCGGGGGCTCGATGTGGATGATTTCGCACCTCGTTTTTCTTTCTTTTTCAATTCCCACCTGGATTTCTTTGAAGAAATTGCAAAATTCCGAGCGGCCCGTCGAATGTGGGCGAAGATCATGAGAGAGAGGTTCAAAGCAAAGGACCAAAGGTCCTGGTGGATGAGATTTCACACCCAAACGGCCGGGTGCTCCCTGACGGCCCAACAGCCCTATAACAACATCGTGAGGACCGCCCTCGAGGCGCTGGCAGCCGTATTGGGAGGCACCCAGTCCCTGCATACGAACTCCCTCGATGAAGTGCTGGCAACACCCACGGAAGAGGCCGCCACCATAGCGCTCAGGACGCAACAGATCATCGCAGAGGAATCGGGTGTCGCCAATACCATCGATCCCATGGGAGGAAGTTATTTTGTTGAGACCCTCACGGATCAGATAGAATCAGAAGCAACCACAATGATACAGAAAATCGACGATATGGGGGGCATGCTTGCTGCCATCGAAAAAAGCTATCCACAACGGGAAATTGCGGACTCTGCTTATCATTACCAGAGAGAAATCGAAGCGGACGAGAGGTCGGTTGTGGGTGTGAACAAATATACCATGGACGAAGAGCTTCCTGTTGAGATCCTTGAAATCGATGAGGCCCTTGAAAGAATTCAAATTAAAAAACTCAATAGGATAAAGGAAAGCAGGGATAATAAAAAGGTCAAGGCATGCCTGGTCGAACTGGGGGAGGCCTGCGCGGGAAAGCAGAATGTCATGGAGCCCATTATCGAGGCTGTCAAAGAATACGCCACATTGCAGGAAGTGTGTGACGTTTTCAGGGATGTGTTCGGGATATATCGAGATCCGGGAATATTCTAATTGGTGAACGGTAAGCGGTAAGCGGTAAGAAGAAAGAAAGGCCTAGGACGCAAGGCACAAGGCGAAAAACATTTTTTTGACAGGATTTACAGGATGTACATGATTTGTTCTTCATCACTTTCCGGATGAAAGTGATGAAACACCATCCCGCTTCGCGGGAGAAAAACGCCCCATGTGCTTAGTTGCTCGTGTTAGGTTAATCTCTCTTTTACTTTAAACGTTTTGTAGGAGTCCATTTTCCCCGAAAGGGGATTGAGCTTTTTGCCTTTCATCCGGAAAGGCAAAAAAATATCCTGATCATCCTGTTAATCCTGTCCATTAAAGAAAAAGCTGTTATACCGTTAAACCAATAGGCGATAATGATAGGCGGGAATCCGACACAGGGCAGGCGGACAAGAAGCGGAAAGGCGGAGGATGACCCAGAAGAGAAAAATTAGAGTCATGGTGGCGAAACCTGGCCTGGACGGTCACGACCGAGGTGCCAGGATCATCGCCAGGGCTTATCGTGATGCCGGCTATGAGGTAGTTTACACAGGCCTGCATCAAGGGCCTATGGAGATCGTCCAGGCCGCCATTCAGGAAGATGTGGACATGATCGGTCTTTCAAGTCTTGCAGGGGCGCACAAATACAATTTCCCAAAGGTTGTTGAACTCCTGAAGGAGCAGGGGGTGGATGATATTATCGTCTGTGGAGGGGGCATCATTCCTGAGGAGGACATCCCGGAACTCAAAAAACAGGGCATCAGAGAAATCTTCACGCCTGGTACCTCGCTGGATGAAATCGTGGCATGGGTGGAAGAAAACGTCCATCCGAGAAATCGTGAGGGATGATCGAGGAAAAATGACCACCATCGTAGACAAAGTGATTGCCGGGGAAGTGAGAACCGTGGCCCGTCTTATTCGAGACATCGATGACGGGATCCCTGAGGTGAGGGAAACCCTGAAGGCATTGTATCCCCATACAGGGAAAGCCCATGTCGTGGGCATTACTGGAGCCCCAGGTGTGGGGAAAAGCACGTTGGTGGATCAGATGATCAACCGCTTGAGAAAAAAGGGTAAAACGGTAGGTGTCCTTGCGGTTGACCCGACCAGTCCCTTTACAGGTGGCGCGATCCTCGGGGACCGTATCAGAATGCAGCGTCACAGCCTTGACGACGGGGTCTTCATCCGGTCACTGGCCACTCGGGGTCACTTTGGTGGATTGACCCAGTCTACACGAAGTGCGATCGATGTGTTGGATGCCATGGGTAAGGATTATGTCATCGTAGAGACCGTAGGGGTGGGCCAGGATGAAGTGGACGTGGTGAAAAGTGCCGAGACGACCGTGATCCTGGTCATACCTGGGATGGGAGACGACATCCAGGCTATCAAAGCGGGCATCCTTGAGATCGGAGATATATTCGTCATCAACAAGGCAGACAGGGAAGGGGCGGAAAAGACCCACAGTGATCTGACCCTCATGATCAACATGGATCTCAAAAAATATGAGGGGGGAAAGTGGAAACCGCCGATTTTAAAATCGGAGGCTGTCTTTGATAAGGGTGTAGAGGAACTGCTGGAAGAGATTGAAAAACACAGAAGATACATGGCCGAATTTGAGAAGGGGGGGCTCACCACTTTAAGAAGTGAGAAAGCAAGGGCGGAATTGGCCGAATTGGTAAAAAATCGCTTGCTTGAAGAAGTGTTTAATCGGCTGATCGACAGTGGTGATTTTGATAAGGCCGTTGAATCCGTTGCTGCAGGAGAGGTCGATCCCTATACGGCCTGTGACGACCTCTTGCTCTCCAGAATCGACGCTATTAAGTAAAGGATCCAAGCGCGGAGGATGTGGCTTTGAGTCAACACCCCATAGGTGTGTGAAACATCTATCTTCGAGGATAAAAACACGAATATCGAAATCCGAAATTGTCTCCTTCTCCGAAGGAGAAGACCGAAACCAATATCAAATGACCAAAAATTAAATGACCGAAACGGTATCTTGCGGTATTCAGTTTTGAGACTACAACTTGGTGGGTTTGTTTCGATCATTTGGACATTATTGTTTTGGATTTGTTTCGGATTTCGATATTCGGATTTCGAATTTACCGCCTGATTTCATCGTTTCCGGTAGAGCAAATTGACTAAGACACTGCTCAAAGGAAGGGGTTTCCAGAAACCAATAAAAAAGGTGGTGGGCGGCCAAACCATGGAAGCGGGAGTAGGATTGTCGTGTCACACATGATGTGGTGGATCATACAGATAGCTTTCTCACTCTTGGGGTGTTTTTTTCTTCTCTTTGGAATCTTTGTTCTTATCTCCGCTTACCATCTCGACAACCCCGTTTGGTTCATCTTGACCTTTTTTGCATCCAATTTGATCATACTCATCAGCGGAGTGCTCCTGGTCGGCTTTATCTTGCGGATGTTTGCGTCCAGTAAAGAAGATGAGAGCATGTGACCTCACAACTTATTGAGGGAAGGTGGGGATTGTGGGAACGATTATAACGAAAAAAGGGGAGGGCGGAAACCATGCCTGCACGTAAGAAATCTCTGCCCATCGGTAAAAGACTTTCAAAAATGAGAAGGGAGAAAAAGCTGACTCTCAAGAATTTGGCTAATGAAACGGGTCTGAGTAAGGACAGGATCTCCCAAATCGAAAAAGGAGAGATAATCCCCCCGGTGGCGGTTATCTTACAACTTTCCAGGGCCCTTGAAATTGACTCCAGCATCCTTCTGCGTGAAGAAAAAAAGTTGGCGGGTAAGCAGTCGGATGCGGACTATCAGAAGAGAACCGAGGACTACACCTACGAGACCCTGACTCCCGATGCTCGGCACAAGCACCTCAAGGCCTTTAAGATATCGATCGACCCGAAGTCTGATCACAAAGGGGTCAGTTATCAGCACCAGGGAGAGGAATTCGTTTACGTTTTAAAGGGACGGGTTGAAGTGACGGTCGGGGAGAATAAAAACACCCTGACGCCCGGGAAATCACTTCATTTTAATTCCTCTATTATTCATAAATTGCGCAACACGAGCGATAAAAAGGCAGAACTGCTGGTTGTCCTTTTTACACCGTAAAGAGAATATCGAATATCGAACAAGGAATATCGAATTAAGAAGTAGAACGGTTCGCACCTTGAGGATCGCTTTGCTTGAGGAGCAGGCCGGTTGTAAAGAATTAAGCATTAACAACCGGCACGTTTGAGGCAAAAAAGACTTGGGCTATAGGGCCGGGGGACAAAATTAGGGCGGGAAAGTCGGAAAAAGGCAAGGGCGAGACAAGGATATCAATACTCACCGTTTACCGATCACTTTTTATGACATTGGGATTTCATTTGACATTTGAGCTTTGTCATTTGGGTTTTTATTAATATTCAATTTCGTGTTTTCCCTATTTCGTGTTTTCGTGATAATCGTTTTCAGGTTTGCCGACGATGGATAATGTGGAGATAACGTGGCTTTCCACCTGAATGAAGAACAGAGAATGATCGGGGCCATGGTCCGAGATTTCGCAAGGGAGACACTCTTGCCGACCGCCTCGGAACGGGATAAGACCGGTGAATTTCCCCGAGAGAATCTGAATAAGATGGCGGAGCTGGGTCTCATGGGTATGAACGTGCCCCCCGAATACCGAGGGGCGGGGGTGGATACGGTCAGCTATTCCCTTGCATTGCAGGAGACTTCTTATGCCTGCGCATCCACTGCAGTCATCATGTCGGTTCATAACTCGGTAGCCTGTGGGCCCATTTATCTCTTTGGTTCAGATTACCTAAAGGAGACCTATCTCAAACCCCTGGCCGCCGGAGAGAAAATCGGGTCTTTTGCACTCACGGAACCGGGGGCAGGCTCCGACCCTGCAAGCCAGAAGGCCAGTGCCCAAAGGGACGGGGATACCTATGTCATCAAGGGCAACAAGAATTTTATTACGACAGGGAAGAATTCGGATTTGACCGTGGTGACTGCCTATACGGATAAGACAAAGAAACATCGTGGAATAAGCGCTTTTGTGGTGGAAAAGGGAACTCCCGGGTTCCATGTGGGAAAAGAAGAAGATAAACTAGGCCTTCGGGCCTCCGACACGGTAGAGTTGATCTTCGAAGATTGTCGCATTCCACGGGAAAACCTCCTTGGTGAAGAGGGAGATGGCTTTGTTATCGCAATGACCTCTCTGGATGGCGGCCGGATCGGCATCGCCTCGCAGTCTGTGGGTGTGGCCCAGGCCTGTCTCGATGCATCCATTAGCTACGCCAAAGAGCGGGTCCAATTCGGGAGACCCATCTCGCAATTTCAGGGCATTCGTTGGATGATTTCAGATATGGCCACAGAGCTTGAGGCGGCGAGGCTGCTCACCTTTAATGCGGCGGCCATGAAGGACCGAGGTGAAAATTTTACCGAGGCCGCATCCATGGCCAAAGTTTTTGCATCTGAAATGGCCAATAGGGTAGCCTATCAGGCAATACAGATCCATGGGGGCTATGGCTACATGAAGGAGTTTCCGGTTGAACGGCATTATAGGGACGCAAGGGTTTTTACCCTATATGAAGGGACTTCCGAAATCCAGAGAAAGGTTATCGCCAACCATGTTATCGGCCGGCAGAGATGACCATACGATGTTTCTACTCATAACCAAATCTAAATGTTCATCTCGTGAAAAAACAACTTAACTCAACCGAATCATTTGAATGTTACAGAGAGATCATCCCGGATTTTTCCAGGTTTCAAGAGATTCTCAGGCAACCCCTTCCCGTTCACCTGCGCGTCAATCAACTCAAAATCAAACCGGGTCCACTGGTAAAAATGTTTGAGAAACAGGGGATAAGCCTCACAAGGGCCATCGACTGGGATAACTCTCTTTATATAGCTTCCGGATTGAAATCCCCGGGTAATCTCCTGGAATACTACCTTGGGTACATACATCCCCAGGCCTTGACCTCCTGCCTGGCCCAATGGGCCCTCGCTCCAAAGCCGAACTCAATCCTGCTGGATATGTGCGCTGCACCTGGCGGAAAGACCGCCCACCTGGCCCAATGGGTGAATAATTCAGGGCTCATCGTTGCCAACGAGCTCTATCCCAGCAGACATATACCCTTGGCACACACATTGGCCAGGCTTGGGGTATTGAATACCGTGGTGACCGCCTACCAGGCGCAGGAATTTCCTTTGAAAAAACGTTTCGATTATATCTTGGCCGACGTCCCTTGCTCGGGAGAGGGGAGGTTCAGGATGCGTGATAAAGACGCGAAGTACAAGAAGTCCCAAAAGAGACACAGGCTTCCTGACTTGCAAAAGAAAATCATAGTCAGAGGATTCGATCTTCTGAAGACCGGGGGTGAAATGTTGTATGCAACATGCACGTATAACCCGGAGGAGAACGAAGGCGTGGTCGATTATCTCTTGAAAAATAGGGAAGCGAACCTGCTGCCCATTCGATGGGATCTGGATTGTGAGCCGGGTTTGTCTGAATGGAACAAGGAGAAATATGACGAACAACTACAACGAGCAGTCAGGCTCTATCCCCATCAAATCGATTCGGTGGGATTCTTCATGGCCCGGATTGGTGGAAGCGGCTGATCGACATGCCCTTTTTTCCTACCTGGAAAACCGCTTTGGTATTCCCGAAACACTCTTTGATGAATACCTTTTATTCAAAAGGAAAAAGAGCTGGTGGCTGTTGAGACATTCATCTTTTGTTGAGCAGGCCTCTCAATTCAAGATCTCTATTGCCGGATTGAGGGCATTTAGGAAGATTAATCGTTTCGTGAAACCATCGACCAGAATGATTCAGATCTTTGGGCACAACGCGACACGTGCAACGCTGGATCTTAACCGGCGTGAATTTGAAGGCCTGGTAACGGGGGAACCCTTCCTAGTCGACCTTGAAATAGAAAATGGATATGTGATCATTTCATACGAAGGGCACCCCTTAGGGTTAGGGCTCCTCATCAACGGTTCGGTCCGTCCACAAATTCCCCGAAAGGAACTCAGGTTTTTCAAATAGTCAGAAAGCCCTCTGGCCATTCAGTCTCGTGCTATGCACGAGACTGAATGGCATCCTTTTGAATTCCCCTCCCTGATGAGACTGTGTCGTAATACCTCAAACCCGTCATTCCGGACGAGTGACGCGCAGCATAGCGAGATCCGGAATCCAAGGAAATGGCATCATCTCGCGGATTTCTGGATCCCGGCTCGCGCCCCGTTTCACGGGGCTTGGCCGGGATGACGAATTGTGACACAGCCTCGGATGGGAGTTGCTGACTGTAGATGCTTAATTTCTTACAGTCAGCCGCTGACTGTAGATACTAAATTTCTTACACTCACCCGGGGAGGGTGGAAAACGGGTCACACCTCCACTTTAACCACCTGAAAGCTGGCGGGTTAATCCTCCCCCTCTTCGCGACGAGCCCGGTATCTTCGACGATGTGGAGGAAAGAGTTTAGAGGTTTATGAGACGCCTAGCGCATTAACGCGGGGAAGCCTCACTCCTTTGCACAATTTTTCGTGCACCGATGCACATAAAAATGTGCATTTGATAACCTTTTTTTTACGATTTAGGATCAAATCATGGCCTTTACGCTCAAAGGAGCCGCTTTATATATTGTTATCAAGACTCTGAAACTCAAGAATGATAGGTGTCTCCACGAGTCGGGTTCAAGAACTGCTTAGAATTACAGACATTATTTGTGTTTTGGCACAGAACTTGAGAAGGTAAACATAGGAAAACCATTTATTAGGACCAGCTATTCTTTTCGCCCAAACCAGTCTATTAACCCTTGAGGCAATGAAAGGGTCCCAGATGAAGACCAGTAGAACCGCTGAAGTGCTTCCTGAAAATGTGAATTCTGTCCGGACGCTCCCCCTCAAAAAGGCTAGGTTTTCTCCCCGGTTATTTAAACACAGAGAGTTATTTAATGATCTGGGAGA
>JAQYVK010000186.1 GCA_030145585.1 Desulfatiglandales bacterium
TCTTCGAAGACCTTGAAATGACCATCAAATCTGCAGACCGGAGAAAAATAGACAAAATACTCATTAAACGCAAACCCCCTACCAGTCCTACTAAAGAAGCCCAACACTGAATCCAGCAACACCTTTTAAGGCCATGTAAACCGGGCAGGAGACTTTGGCCGCTGCCCCGATGGCTCATTTTTATGGCAGTTAAAGTGGTCTGTTTTAAAAAAATAGAGAATCAACTACCCCGCCGCAGAACAGCGGGGTATAAGTTGTCATGCCGGACTCGTAGCTGACTGTAGATGCTTAATTTCTTACAGTCAGCATGATTCGGCATCCAGTTTAGATTTCTGGATTCCGACTTTTATCCTCCTTTGGAGGATTAGCCGGAATGACGATTCGCCACAAGTGCTCGGGGCATGAAAAGGAAGTTACTAACTTTGTCCCCCTCACCGACTGACTGTAAGAAATTAAGCACCTACAGTCAGCACCCCTCTCCACAAGGAGAGGGAACTAGCGGAAACCCCACCGCTAGCGGATGGGGTATTAAAAACAAAATCAAAAAGTGGCATGTACCGAAACAAACATAAAATGATGGCTTCAAGATTTAGAATAAAAATAGGGGTTGCGATTCTTTCGGGGTTGATGCTGACCGCTTCATTCCCCCCGGGAAAGCTTGACTGGGTGGCATGGATCGCCCTCGTTCCACTCCTCTGGAGTCTCAAAAACGAGGTCCCTTCTCGGGCTTTCATGTTGGGCTTTATAGCCGGGGTCGCCCATTATTTGACCCTCATCTACTGGATTGTGGTGGTGTTGGAGCACTATGGGGGGCTGCCTTTTGTTATCAGCCTGTTCGTACTTATTGTTTTTTGTCTCTACCTCGCCCTCTTTCCTGCCCTCTTTTCCTATCTGATTCGCAAAATCAAAGGGCCCTGTTTCCCGATCTTTACGGTGGCAGGCATTTGGGTCGGCATCGAATATCTCAGGGCCAAACTGTTGACCGGTTTTCCATGGTGTCTCTTGGGGTACTCACAATACAAGCATGTCGATTTGATTCAAATAGCCGACCTTGTCGGTGTTTACGGGATCTCCTTTCTCATCCTCGTCTCCAATGCCCTGATATATGTCCTCCTGTTCGACCGTTTATCTATAAAAAAAGTTTTTATCAAGCGAGACCTCCCCATCATTGTCGTGATGGCATTTTTTGTCGTGGCTTACGGTCAATACCGGCTCACAAATAGTGAAACAGAGGGCAAAACTCCCTTAAAGGTGGCCATCATTCAGGGGAACATAGACCAGTCCATGAAATGGAATCCCGCTTACCAGATAAAGACATTAAATATTTATGAAAGACTCACCCGAACCACCCGTCCTTTCAAACCGAATCTGGTGGTATGGCCTGAAACAGCCCTTCCCTTTTTTTTCCAGGACCACAGGGTCCTCTCCCCCAGGGTGGCTGACATAACGACCACATTGGGGGCCGACCTCATCTTCGGCAGCCCGGCCTACAGAGAAGAGAAGGGGGCTGTCAAATATTACAATCGTGCCTATTCACTCACCTCCGATGGCCGGGTGTCCGGATTTTATGACAAGGTCCATCTTGTCCCTTTTGGGGAGTATGTGCCCCTTAAGAGGTTTCTTCCTTTTGTGCATCGCCTGGTCCCGGCGGCCGGAGATATGGCCCCAGGTAATAAGATAACCCCTTTGAAGGTTCCCGGTACCTCTGCTGGAATCCTGATCTGTTTTGAAGCCATATTTCCGGAATTGTCACGCAAACAAGTCAAACAGGGAGCTGAGATCCTGGTCAATCTGACCAATGATGCCTGGTTTGGGATGACCAGTGCACCCCATCAACATTTATCCATGGCCATATTCAGATCGGTTGAGAACCGGCGCCCGATGGTGAGGGCCGCCAATACCGGGGTGAGTGCATTCATTGGCCCCAGGGGTGAGGTTATCTCCATGGGTGAACAGTTCAGGGAAGAGATTTTGATGGGTGAGCTAAAGAAACCTGACTCTTCATTGACATTTTACACTGCCTACGGAGATCTTTTCATCCTGGCTTTGGTCCTCATGGTTGTCATTAATGTCATCATTATAAAAAGAAGGTAAACGGTAAACGGTGAGCGGTAAGCAGTAAGCCGAATACGGTTCAAGCTTCATCGTTTACCGCTCACCGCTCACCGTTTACCGTCTTTGTGGCATCCATACTTGAGTTATTTACCTGTTGTGTTATTATAGCGCTCTGAATCTAAAAATACCTCCTGTAATCGATTGAGCATGGTGTGATGAACCCCAAACACTGATCGGGGTCGGCCGGACAGCCGGTAACAGGAGACCAGAGGAGGACATAAAATGTACCAGGAAGTCATCATAAAAATCGAAAGCATCATGGACCAACTCCATGCCCTCAGAGGTCATCTTTGACCTTGATGAACAGCAAAAAGAGCTGGAAAAAATAGAAAAATTAATGGAAAAGACCGATTTCTGGCAAAAGGATCAGGATGAGATTTCCAGAATAAGTCAGCAAAGGGCAACCTTAAAGGAAATAATTGATCAATGGCAGAAACATTACCTTGAGACTGAAGACGCAAAAATCCTTGCGGAAATGGCCAATGAAGAAGATGACCAGCCCACGCTAAAGGAGATCGAGAGGGATATCTTTCGCTTGGAAAAAGAGGTCAGTGATCTCGAATTCCATTCCCTCCTGGGAGAACCTGATGACAGAAGGAATGCCATCTTTGCGGTCAATGCCGGTGCGGGAGGCACGGAGTCCCAGGACTGGGTTGAGATGCTCTTCAGGATGTATCTTCGGTGGTGTGAATCCAGAAACTTTACCACCAGGGTCATCGACAACCAGGTGGGTGATGAGGCGGGCATCAAGAGTGTGACGATGACCGTGACCGGACCTTATGCCTACGGTCATTTGAAGTCCGAACACGGCATACACCGGATGGTTAGAATCTCCCCATTTGATGCTACCGGTAGACGCCACACATCATTTGCCTCGGTTTCGGTACTGCCGGAAGTCGATACCGATATCAAGATTCAGATTGAGGATAAAGACTTGCGGATTGACACCTACCGGGCCAGCGGTCCTGGTGGTCAGCATGTGAACAAAACCAGTTCGGCCGTTCGGATTACGCACCTTCCCACGGGTATTGTGGTCCAGTGCCAGAATGAAAAATCCCAGCACCGTAACAAAGATATGGCCCTCAAGGTGTTGAAGGCCAGGCTCTACGAAATTGAGAAGAACAAAAGGGAAGAAAAGAAACAGCAACACCACCAGAACCAAAAAGACATCGCCTGGGGAAGTCAGATCAGATCGTACGTATTCAATCCCTACAGGATGGTCAAAGATCATCGTACCAATGTCGAGGTCGGTAATCTGGATAAAGTCATGGACGGAGACATAGACATGTTCATCGATGCCTTCTTAAGAAAATGAGGGCCTCTCACGTCTCGACGTATCTTTGATATCCAATTTTCATGACAGGCACAACAGCACACCCCCTTAGGTAAAGACCGGGGCTAGAAGATACAGCTTTAATCTTAGCTCAGAGGAAATGAGTTACTGTCAGCATGTTGAAAAAATCCTAAATCCGAATGTCGAAATTCGAAACAAATCTCAAATCTCTAAATGGCTAAATGACAAAAACAAATTCTTTTCCAGGATATCAGGGTCAGCAATGGTTTATGTCATTTGAATTTTGGTCATTAGATATTGTTTCGGATTTCGGATTTCGTGCTTCGGATTTAGAGCCTATTATTTCATTAGGCAGAGCCATTAAACTCTGACCTTTCTCTCAAGTCTTGATTTTCCAAGTTTGAATAAAACTTGTTGATTAGGAGGTAGGCCATGACCACTTTCGTACGCTTTAGCCTTTTGTCCTGCATCATCGCACTATTCATCCTGACTGTATCGCTCCCCCCGGGCTCTGCGGCTGAAAATGAAAATCTCACCATCTCTCTCAGTCGCATAAAACACATCTATGTGAGTGTAAAACCGATCAGCAACCCTATCGTCGCAGAGGCTGGAATTGACGAGAGCCTAATAAAGGAAATGGCCGAACGACAACTCCGTAAAGCGGGAATTCAGTTATTATCCCAAGAGGAATACAACCGGTACAAGATGACTTTGAGTTACCCCCTTGCCCTCCTTGAATTGAGATTGACCTTTCATGAAATAACAGGGATGGATGCGGCCATTGCCGAGCTCAGGGTCCGCGTCATGCAGGTCGCTTTTCTCTCTAGGAGACCGATCGTTCAAATCAACGCCCCTTCCTGGGAAGTCCAAGAAATTGGTATTGTAAGGGATCCCTCTTTTCTTGAAGAGGCGCTCAACAAAAGCTTGGATCAATTTATTGACGACTACTTTTCCGCAAACCCGCGTTAAGTTCGGCATCCAACGTCATACCATATCATTGAACCTCTCTAAAGAAGAACGATGACGCTACAAAACATTCGGCAAAAATTACAAATGCTCGGGAACAAGGAGGATGCAGCCTTCCACCAGCGATTTTTCAAGACCGGCCCAGGGGAATATGGCGAAGGGGATGTTTTTCTTGGGGTACGTGTGCCCGAACTGCGGAAGCTGGTCAAGCAGTATCCGGATGCCGGTCTGAAAGAAGCACGCCAACTCCTTACCTCTCCCCTCCACGAAGAAAGGTTATTGGGCCTTCTGATCCTGGTCCGCGAATTTTCCAGGGAAAATGATGGTGCAAAAAAAAGGATCTATGAGCTTTACCTGGCCAAAACCCGACATATCAACAATTGGGACCTCGTTGACTCCTCGGCCGAACATGTTGTCGGGGCTTTTCTTATGGACAAGGACAAGGCACCCCTCTATCAACTGGCCCGCTCCGACAGTTTGTGGGAACGACGTATCGCCATCATGGCAACATTCCATTTTATCAAGCATATGGCCTTTTCAGAGACCCTCAAAATCTCTAAAATCCTGCTCCAGGATGAGCATGATTTGATTCACAAAGCGGTGGGATGGATGCTTCGAGAGATCGGAAAGCGTGATATGCAGACCGAAGAGAAATTCTTGAAAAGCCGTTATGGAAGGATGCCGCGCACCATGCTCAGATATGCTATTGAAAAGTTCCCGGAGCCAAAGAGGCAAGCCTATCTAAAAGGAACCATTTAGTTCCATCAATCAACGACTTTATATATCGGGGATAAAATTGGCATTTGAGGGGTATTTAATGAGGAGTATGGCGTCTGGCGCAAGGTTTTAGGGAAACGATTTCTTTGCCCTGAGCCTTGAACCTTGAGCCTTGCGCCTGTCGGCGTTAAGTAGCAATTTTCACAACTGCCCCGCCTTTTATTAATACTTTACTGGTGATCAGGATCAACCTCCAGTATAGGCCAAGTCTATCCCCTTGACATAACCATCGATCCCCACAACGAGGCCATCCGCGAGAGAGCGTAAATACTCTGAGTCTCTCAAACGTCGCCTCTCTGTAGAATTGGTGATGAAACCGACTTCTACGAGAACGGCCGGCATCTCAGCGCCTATCAGGACATAAAAAGGGGCCTGTTTCACGCCCAGGCTCTTCACCTTTCTTCGAGATTTATTCATGTGGCCAGTAATCCCACCTTGTACTTCATGGGCCAACTTGCTCGACTCCGTAATCTTGGTATTCAGCATGAGTTCATTGAGGATTTTCTGGAGATCACTGATATTCTTTTCCGAGGTTGCGTTTTCAGCGGCCGCCAACATCACAGCCCTTTTATCTGTGGCCATATTCAGGAAATAGGTTTCTATCCCATGGACCCCTTTCGCACCATTTGCGTTCACGTGCAAAGAAATGAACAGGTCCGCCTTCTTCACATTGGCAAAAGCGGTTCTTTTTTCGAGGGATAAAAAGACGTCCCGGTTTCTGGTCAGGATCACCTCACACCCAAGCCTCTTTTCCAGTTTCGGCTTCAGAGCCTTGGCAATTTGTAAAACAATGTTTTTTTCCCTGAGCCCGCCTTTTGCAAACGTCCCGGGGTCCTTGCCCCCATGCCCCGGATCTATCACAATCGTTTTGACATTGAGCCCCAGTTGCCTCGCGAGGGAAATGCTTTCATCCGGTTTCTTCTGCTTCCGGACCCCTCTTCTGGGAGTCCGCTTTTTCACCACGGTTGGACTTGTGGCCTTTTCCCCTTTCTTTTCAGCACCACGCACGTCCACCACGATCCGGTAGGGATCGTACAAAGGGAAGATCTTGTGTCTGCTGATGTTGTCGATGTCAAGGACCACCCTCACCCTCTGACTCGAGTATTGACCTGCTCTCGCTCTCTGGAGCAAACCATCCTTTATCGGGATAGAGGTTTCGATCTCTGAACCGACACGAGCCTTTTCCAGATCCAGATAAAGCCGTCTCGGCTTTTTATACTTCGGATCCTTCTTCAGCAGATGGGCGCTATATTTCACAGGCTTTTCAAGGTCAATGACCACTCTGGTATAGGTCGGAGTCGACCAGTGACGGATATTTTTCACCAGGGCCAAACCTTTGCTGGAAGGGACTTTTCCGCCGTTTTTTTTCTTAATCTCTCTGCTCCTGATGACCAGCGAGAGTTCATTCAGCATCTTTTGGGTCTTCGGCTGCATGTCCCCGTTGGGAAAGGTGATATCTCCCTTTAAAAACTCCACATAGGCCTGGGTGGGAGATTTCTTATATTGATAATAGATTTTTCCGATACGATATTGGGCATCATCAGCCAGAGAGTGTTTCTCATACGTCTTGACCAATTTCCTGTACTTTTCAATGGCCGTATCCAGGTCCTTCTCCATGCCTGAATACCCATAGAGCTTTGTGTACAGACCACCTACTTTATAAAGGCTCCATGGGGCTTGGTCACTTTTCGGAAAACGTTTATAGATAGACTCATAAGCGTTGATACAATTAATCCAGTTATGGCGGTACTTCATTTTACTGGATGAACTGTAAAGGGCGTGTCTGCGGGCATCCGCCTGTTTTAACAGGGTTTTCGGCTCGGTGGCCTTCTTGCCATAAGCGTCGGTACCCCCTATTAGGAACAGGGATAATATTGTTAGAATAAGAAAGGAACGCATGGTTAGTTTCTTTTAAATACTCAATAAATTATATTATTTGGGTATATTACACTGATTTACCATTTTTTTCCAATACTTTTCCGATTTTTGTAATGCCCCCGCTTTTACCAACCTCCCCGTCACCGATGAAATCTTAATTCGATAATTCTGTGAAAAAACATGAGTTAGACGGCACAGTAAAAAACTCCAGATGCAAGGCGCGTGAATCTTTAGGAATGAGGCGTATGTAAAAGGTGCACGGTATACGGTTTACGGTTCACGGGATATAGTTTTTTACCTTACACCTTATACTTTATGCCCTGTACCGTTTTGTTATTCCTTGTCTATGTATTCCTTTAGCCGATTCAATTCGATCAGGGCCTCAAGGGGAGCCATGGTGGAGATATCCAAGCCTTGAATCCATTTTTTGAGTTTCTGCTCTTTGGCCCCAAAAAGACTCAACTGGCGGAGGTCCTCCGACTGCTTGGTTTTATGCGAATGGGCCATTCGGGGCCTTCCCACTTCATCCAGTTCTTCACCTTCCAGATTGCCTAAAATCTCCTTGGCTCTCTCCAAGACCCCTTCGGGAAAACCGGCGATTCGGGCCACCTGTATCCCATAACTTCTGCTCGTCCCGCCCGGCACCAATTTTCTCAAAAAAATGATTTGCTCATTCCACTCTTTTACCGCAACATTATAATTTTTGGCCCTCTGTTTTGTCGTTATCAGATCCGTCAATTCGTGATAATGAGTCGCAAACAGGGTCCTGACACCTTTTCCGTCTCGGTCATGAAGAGATTCCGATACGGCCCACGCAATGCTCAGGCCATCATAGGTACTCGTCCCCCGTCCTATCTCATCCAGGATAACCAGGCTCTTCACCGTTGCGTGCCTGAGTATGTTAGCGGTTTCATTCATCTCAACCATAAATGTGCTCTGGCCTTTTGTAAGATCGTCTGAGGCACCGATACGGGTAAAAATCCGATCCACTACCCCGATGACTGCCTTTGATGCCGGTACAAAGCTCCCCATTTGGGCCATCAGAACGGTCAGGGCGGCCTGTCTGAGGATGGTCGATTTCCCCGCCATATTCGGACCGGTAATAATGAGAACCTGATCTTCTTTGTCATCCAAGTGTATGTCATTGGGTACGAAGTCCTCATCTCTTACGGTCTGTTCTATGACAGGGTGTCTTCCATCCACGATATCAATTTCAGACCCGTCGTTGACTTCGGGGCAAATATACCCGTTCTGTTCTCCGGCATCGGCCAGGCCGGCAAGGACATCCACTTCTCCTATCAATTGTCCGGTCTCTTTAATACGTCGATTCTCGAGGGCCACCTGTGATCGAATCTGTTCAAAGATTTGCAACTCGAGGGCGACCCGTTTCTCTTCAGCCCCAAGGACCAATTCCTCATATTCTTTTAAAGGCTCCGTAATATATCGCTCCCCGTTGACCAGGGTTTGTTTTCTGATATAATCGGCGGGAACGAGACTCGCATTGGACTTTGATACCTCGATATAATATCCAAAAACTTTGTTGTACCCGATTTTGAGTTTGGGAATGCCCGTCCTCTGCTGCTCCGATGCGGCTAATTCCGCAATCCAGGTCTTCCCATCACGTGTGGCCGTGATCAGACGGTCCAATTCTTGATCATACCCTTCCTTTATTAGACCGCCCTCCTTCAAGGAGACCGGGGGCTCGTCGCATATGGCTTTTTCAATTAAACCACCCACGTCCTGCAGGGTGTCTATCTTTTCTGCAATGTCTGTTAAGCGTTCACTCGAGGAATGCGATAACCTTTCCTTAATGGCGGGCAATCTGTCGATGGATGCCTTGAGAGCAACAAGATCCCTTGCGTTTGCTCTCCCCAGGGCTATCCGACCATTCAGTCTTTCCAGGTCGTTGATCCCTTCCAGCTGCTCTCTGATCTCTTCTCTGTAGATCTGATCATCCCTAAAGCTGCTCACGGCAGCCAGTCGGTTTCGAATCGCATGAAGGTCTATCAATGGATACCCGATCCATCGCTTGAGTAATCGACTCCCCATGGCCGTCACCGTGTGATCCAGGATATTAAACAACGACCCTTGTTCGGATTGCCGTCTCATGGTTTTAAAGAGCTCAAGATTTTGAACCGTCGACTCATCCAAAAACATAAAATCGCCCAGGCGATAGGTTGTAATCTCCCTGATGTGATCCGGGTTGCCTTTTTGGGTCTCCCTGAGATAATGGACAATGGCCCCGGCCGCGATAATGCCTTCCTCCATCCCATCGCATCCGAAACCCGTCAGTGACTTTACATTCAATTGCTCTTTCAAAAGGGCCCTCGCCCTCCCTTGATTATAGTTTTCCTTGAGAAGGACCTCCGTCCGGTAGGCTGAGAGGTCCCTTTCCAGAGAGGGGGCATCATTTTCAGGAACCAAGAGCTCTGCGGGCTCGATTCTCCCCAGTTCATCGAGCATTTCACCCCGGTTCTCTATCTCTGTAACACGGAAGGCACCCGTAGAGAGGTCCAAGTGGGCAAGGCCGTACCGTTTTTGTCCTCCCGCGACGGCCGCCATATAAAGATTGGTCTTACTATCCACATCACCATCTTCTACCACAGAGCCCGGGGTCACGATCCTTATCACCTCTCGCTTAACAATACCCTTGCTTGCTTTTGGATCCTCGGTCTGCTCACAGATGGCAACTTTACGCCCCTTTTCAATGAGTTTGGCAATATATGATTTGGATGAATGATGCGGTACACCACACATGGGGATCTTTTCACCATTGAAGGAACCGCGGGAGGTGAGGGTGATGCCAAGGAGCTTGGATGCAATCTTGGCATCATCTAAAAACATTTCGTAAAAATCGCCCATGCGAAAGAAGAGGATTGAGTCGGGATATTCTTTTTTGATACCCAGGAATTGCTTGAGCATGGGTGTCATTTGACTCATGCTTCTTCCTCTGGGCTTTGCAGAAGGCTCTCCTCCTCCCCTGCCGGAAGTTCCTGTGGAGAGGTTGTATCAAGATTCCTGGAGTCCACGAAGTCGATGGTATCCCATTTTTTACACTGGGGGCACTGCCACTGAAGCTCGGCCGGCTTGAATCCGCAATTGGCACACTGAAACTTGAGATAGGGGACGTTCAGATGAGGAATCAGCTCCCCGTAGGCAGATAGGGCTTTTTCTTTCATATCCCGTTCAAGCAGGATCTCACCCACATATTTTCTCGCCTCCCAGAAACCTGGATCAAGCTCAAGGGCACTGCCAAGCTCCCTGAGTGCTCCCTCATAATCCTGCTCATTGTAGAGATAACGGGCCAATGCCATATGGGTAAAGGCATCGGAATGCAATTGGGCGCACTCTTTTAAAAATTCCTCCACGGGTTGGAGGTTTTGCATTTTTCCATAGGCCCCTTCAAGACGACGAAAAGCGAGAAAAGTAAACTGGGGATCGACGTTTGCCACTTTTTTCCATGTGGCCATGGCATTTTTATATTCCTGCTTGCTGAAATAGAGATCTCCGAGGTGAAGGTAGGCATCGATACATTTCTCATGTATTGAGATGGCCTTTTTGAAGCATGCCTTCGCCTTGGCTAACTCGCCCTTTTCCTGATGGGCTTTACCCAACTCCGTTTGGTGATGGGCAAGGATGTTTTGATGGCCACTGTTTGTAAGACGAGCGATCTTTTGACGAACAGAGAATGCCTCTCCCCAATCGTTCAACTCTTCATTTATTTTTTCAATTTCTTCCAGGGTCTCGAGGTCGTCCGGTTTTTTTTGGAGTACTTTCGAAAAGCTTTCCAGGGCACGATTTAAGAACCCTCCTTTGCGGTAGTCCAAACCAAGATCAAATAGGGCCCTTAGCTTGATCTGCTCGTTGAGGTTGGCCCTCAAAATTATGTTCTGACGTATTCGTATGGCCCGATCGATGTCCCCCCTCGAACGATACAAGTTGCCCAGGGCGACGTAGGTCTCTACGGTGTCGGAATTGACTTGAACCGCCTTTGTAAATTCTTCGATGGCCTGATCATGGTCGTTGGATAGGATGTACTGGATACCCTTGAAGAAAGCCTCATCCCCTTTTCTGGTGAGCAATTTAGCCCTTTTCTCTTTTCGATAGCGCAGCATGCGCCCAAAAACCAGCCCAAGGATGAAGGCTGAAATAAGTCCCAATAAAAGTTTCTGGTTAAAGGGTTCTAAAAACCATTGCAAGAGCGGTTGCCCCATTAAAGATCTCCCTTCAGCGTCCCGTTTACGTCATTCGTTTCGTCCTGGCTAATAACATCGGATGTAATGGGCAAATTTCGGAGAGAGTTCAGTTCTTGATCTTTTTCCTGAGATGTTGCCCGGAGTAATTTTAGCGCCTTCATCATTCGAAACCTCTCTATGATACCATAAAGACCTGAAATGATAACACCAAAGAGAAAGGTAATCGTGACAATATAGTAAACGGACATATTGGAAGATTGGAGATGATAGGAAAAGAATTTGACCTGGAATGAAACCTTTGTGGACATGGCCTCGTGGTTTTGAACGATCAGTATAACAACCACCAACATCAAAATAATAGCCAGCATAAATTTTACATGTTTCATGAATAACCTCCTACATGAGCTTTCCGAAACCGCGATAACGTATTGGACCTACCGTGAACTTCTATTCAATTGACCCCTGACTCGTTATTGGAATTTTATCAAAGGAGGGACGCAATTTTTTAAACGTCTCTTTGATATGCTCCGGGATGACCCGCACATCTCCATGAACCGTCATGAAATTTGTATCTCCGTTCCATCGCGGTACAATGTGAAAGTGCATATGCTCTTCCATGCCGGCCCCTGCCACCCGTCCAAGGTTCAACCCGACATTGAAGCCTTCCGGAGCCATAATCTCTTTTAATATATCGATGGACCTTCGTACCATTTTGAGAAGTTCCAGTGTCTCCTCGTCGGAGAGGGATTCAAGGCCTGAGACATGCCGGACCGGAGCAACCAATAGATGCCCATTATTATATGGAAACCTGTTCATAATAACCATAATGTGAGGACTCACATAGAGGATCAATCTCTTTTCATCCTCTACCCTATCGTCTTCCGGACAAAAAATACAGTTATCCCCTTCTTCATCTGACAGAACATATTTCATTCTCCATGGCGCCCACAAAACTTTCACAATATTAAGTTCGCTCCTCTTGTTTTCAAATAAACGGTATACAGTTCATGGTTCACCGTTTACCGTTCACCAGTTCATAATCTAATAATCTCACCACGGATGGTGTCATCCAGGGTTATTATCCCGATTGAATTAAAGCCGGATGGTGTATAGCCGCCTGCAGTGCCCGGATTGAAAAGAAGGACCCCACCCTCTTGTCGATTTTCCGGCCGGTGAGAATGTCCGAAAACGATAACATCCACATTCTGAAATTCAGCCAGGACCCTTTCCTCGAGGTCCCCTTTAGGGCCCGTTCCGTGGATCAGACCAACCCTGTAAAGACCGAATTCCAGGACCCTCTTTTCTGGAAGCTGCCTTTTTAACCCTGCAGAATCCGTATTCCCATGAACGCCATGGAAGGGTTTTTTTCGTAAAAATGCAACAATTTCCTCAGAAACAAAATCGCCCGCGTGCAGGATGACATCCACCTCTGCCAGCCATTGATCATAGATCCCTTTAAACGCCCCTGTCACGCTGTGGAGATGGGTATCCGACAATACCCCGATTTTCACCTTCATCACCGCACCCAGTTATTCAGGATGCGAAATTTTTTGGGGGATAGATCACAGACGAAAAAATGCTTAAGTGATGCTGTAATTTCTTTTGCCCTGAACAAACTTGTGCAACCCGACGAAACTGTTTCCTTTTTAGGTTAAGAGTATATCAAGCTGGGCAAAAAAGACAAGGTATATCTGGTTTGCCCTGAAAGCGATTGACTCTTAACCATTTATTTTGTATTGCAATGAATTCGAATTCATCCCGCGCAGCCCCGCATGGCGTGATCTCCACTTCACTCCGACAAACAGCAGGGAATTCGAACTTAATCACATCGATCAGCGCGTAAGGGGGAGAACATTTAATAGTTTGCATCAGACAATTTATTTCTTTATGCATGCTGATCTATGAAGAGGTATTTGGATCCTTCCGTGTTGCGGTGAAATGTGATATATTTGAGGGAAAGTGGCTCAAGGCATAAGGCGCATGGCACAAGGGCAAAAAAATCTTCAAAGACCTTGAGCCTTCCGGTTGTAGAAATTATACTATACAATCGGTCGCCTTGCGCTTGTATTCTTTATCCAGAATCCAGCATCTTAGGATCCAGGATCCTTAAGGATAAAGCAATGTGACATTTACGCCGCCAACCCTTCGAGGGCCTCAGGGCCCTGAGTGAAATCGAAGGGCTCGTCAGTCTGAGATTGAGCTTCGCCACCATAAAAATAAGAGAGATATGCCATGCCCATCTATGAATTCTATTGCAAAGATTGTCACACGATCTTTAATTTCTTTTCCCGTTCCATCAATACGGAAAAACAGCCCCTATGCCCCAAATGCGGAAAGCTGAAACTGGATCGCCAGATGTCCATTTTCTCCATGGGAACCAACAATGCAGAAGGAGAAGACGAAAACCCCATGCCGGATCTGGACGAATCCAAGATGGAACAGGCCATGAATATCCTTGCCAAGGAAGCGGACCACATGGATGAAAATGATCCAAGGCAGGCCGCCAACCTGATGCGCAAGTTGACGGACATGACCGGTCTCAATTTAGGGGCAAGTATGGAGGAGGCATTACAAAGGATGGAATCGGGAGAAGACCCCGAACAGATCGAAGCAGAGATGGGCGATCTCCTGGAAGGGGAAGAACCCTTCAGTTTAAAAGAAAAATCATCTAAAAATTTAAAAAGCCGCCCCCCACAAAAAGACGAAAAATTATACGAGCTATAAACCCACCAACTCCACATCGCCCCATGGGATCATGCTGTCCCCCATGATGGCTATCCCGCCCTTAATACCCGGAATCTGTCCCGCCCAGTGAGGAATCTCCTCCAAATCTGTTTTGTTTTTTATACGATTGCAAAGGGCCGTCGACGCCCCGTCAGCCAGGACCGCCGATGAGGCGATCGTGCAGACAATATCCGCCACCCCCATGCTGAGAGAATGGCCGACGGTTCCGGAAGAGGAACAGATACCCAGGGGCATTTGTTGGGTTGGAATTTTCAGGCCAAACTTTTCGCTCAATGGAGACTCACCTGCATAGATGGAGACTATAGCAGGCCGAAGTGTCTTCAAAAAAATGTCTCCCCCATTTTCAACAATCACCTGGTCTGTGAATCGAAGAAGGCCTTCCCCGACGACCTGGGCAATCGCCCCCGCTACCGAAGCCATGGGGCCCACCCCCGCCCGACTCGTCATTTCGATCATCGTCTTGATCATGGAGGGTGCAAAGGGGTCTTTCGGGTAGGATTGGAGGGTGGTCAAAAATAATTCGTGGGAGCTGATATAATCCTCAAGCCTCGTTCTGCAATCAAAAACGAGATCCTCGGCCTTTCTTTCCAGGTTCCGATCGGCGCTTACCCATAAATCAGTTTCCTTGACGGCTACATGAAAAGATACCAGATCCTCAACTTTTATCCGTTGTCTATAAGTGCGTTCCATAAAAAAAAGGTATATGGTGTAAGGTATACGGTTAACGGAAAGGTTAAAAGGTGTAGGGTTTACGGTTTACTGTTCACCGTTTACCGTTCACGGTTCACCTTAAAGAACCCACTTCAACATGGAGGATGCCCAGGTCAAGCCTGCCCCAAAGGCGACGAGAAGAACGTGATCACCCGTCTTCATTCGACCTTCCCGATTTGCTTCATCCAGGGCGAGGGGGATGGACGCGGAGGAGGTGTTCCCATATTTGTGAACATTTGTATATACTTTTTCCATGGGGATGCGGAGATTCTTTGCCATGCCTTGAATAATTCGAATGTTGGCCTGATGAGGGACAAAAAGCCCGACATCCTCACTCGTCAGAGCGTTATGGGACATAGCTTCTCTTGCGATATCCGACAGGTATCCCACGGCTCGCTTAAAAAGCGGATTCCCATCCATTTTCAAATCAAAAGGCTTTTTATCGATCTCCCGAAGGGTTTCTGGAGTGTGAGAGTTACCGTTTCTGTAGGAAGAATAGAGGAGATCCCACAGGTGACCATCCGATTTCAAATGGGTGGAAAGAATGCCTCCCTGTTCGGGGACTGCACTGACAACCACAGCTCCTGCCCCATCTCCCAGCAGGACGCATGTACTGCGATCTTCCCAGTTCAATATGGTTGAGAGTCTCTCTACGCCCACCACCAGGGCGGTTTTACAGGTGCCGGCGGAGATCGCGTTATCCACCACAGAAAGGGCATAAAGAAAACCTGAGCACCCGGCAGAGATATCAAATGCAGCAGCATTGGCCGCATTCAATTCTTTTTGAACCATGCATGCAGAGGATGGAAATTGTCGATCAGGCGTCACGGTTCCCACCACGATCAGATCCAGGCTCTCGGGAGAAACATTTGCCATTTCAATCGCTTTTAATGACGCCCGGGTTGCCAGGTCGGCGGTACTTTCTTTCTCTTTTTTTGAGGAGATACGGCGTTCTTTGATGCCGGAGCGGCGGGAAATCCATTCATCGGAGGTGTCTACTATGGTTTCAAGGTCGCTATTGGACAGGACTCTCTTTGGTATCGAAGAGCCTGTTCCGATAATATGTGAGTTAGGCATTATGTTGGTTGTCTATTCTCCTTTATAGAGTAATGATTCAACCCCTAATTACAGCAAAAACCATACCAAAACAATAAGTTACAACCCCCCAAGCTACGTTATATCAGTATGGTCAAAATTAAACATTGAATAAAAGTCTCAGATGACAAGCACCTTTGATAAACACAGTATTCTAATATAAAATGACCAAATGTCAAGAAAAGTCTTTTAATTTTCCCATAGGGCGTCTTTCAAGCCTGACATCCGCTCTGTTCGCCGAGCAACCGCCATTTGAAAAACGGCCTCTTCACCCCATATCTCGATCTTCTCCCTCGCACGGGTGATGCCTGTATAGACAAGCTCTCGAGCCAGCACCGGAGAATCCCTGTCCGGGAGAATGAGGACTACCCGATCGAATTCTGCTCCCTGACTCTTATGGACCGTCATGGCAAAGACCGTTTCATGTTCGGGCAACCTGAGGGGATGGATTTTTCTCAAATTGCCATCCGGGGTCTTGAAAAATGCACGCAAGGTGTTGTTCGCATCACTATCTTGAAGGAGGATCCCCACATCTCCATTGAAAAGCTGCAAGTCATAATCATTCCGGTTGATCAGAATAGGACGACCCTTGTACCACCTCTCATCTACGGCGATGAGACCCTTTTCCCTGAGAATTTGCTCCACCATGCTATTGATGGCGAGCACACCATAAGGGCCTTCTCTCAGAGCGCACAAAATCTTAAACTGATCGAAAAACTGAAAAACCTCTTGGGGTTCTCTGGCCTTCAAGTAATCTCCAAACCCATGAATCACTTTATCTCTGATGGCCCGGGCTAAATCCCTGAAAGGGGGCAACCCCCGCCACTGAATGTCCTCATATTTTCCTCCCCTGATGAGTTCCCTTGCACGTTCACCCTCTCCTTCATTCACGGCTCGACTCACGGTGGCAATCCCACTCTCCTTTGGGAAACGATAGCTCTTCCTGAGGGTCACTATGCAGTCTCCTATTCCCGGTTTATCTTTTTCGTCCAGCTTCAACGGTATCTCGTGTCGAATGACTTTTTTAAGATCATTTGAAAAGGGAACCGAAAAGCCGTGATCATGACCTGTATCACAGATATCCCCGAGAACGGCACCCGCCTCTACCGAGGCGAGCTGATCTTTATCACCCAGAAGAATCAGTCTTGCTTCCGGCTTGAGGGCTTGGAACAGTTTGGACATGAGAGCCAGGTCTACCATGGAGGCTTCATCCACTACAACGACATCCAAAGGGAGCCTGTTTTGGGCGTTATGCCGAAAATAAGGTGAGTTGGATATTGCTCCCAAGAGCCTGTGTATGGTGGAGGCCTCGGCTGGGATGGCTTCTTTGACGAAGTCCGAACATTCCAGGGTCAATTTGGCCGCCTGTATCGCCTCCTGAAGCCTCGCCGCCCCTTTTCCTGTCGGAGAGCAGAGGGCTATTCGAGGTTTTTCCCGGCCTGACTGCTCAAGAAGAAGTGCCAGGATCTTGGCTACGGTGGTGGTCTTGCCGGTACCCGGCCCTCCTGAAATGACACAAAACTTTTTAATTATCGACGTAAAGGCCGCCACCTGTTGCCAATCAATTCCCTCCCTTGGGGCCCCGGGAAAGAGCCGAGCCAGTCCTTCTCCAAAGTTTGGGATGTCCATCGGCGCATCAACATCGCAAACTCGGCTACGAATCAAGTCCGCCAGTCTTTCTTGGTAGTCCCAGTATCGAAACAAGTACAGCCGACTACGCCCATCCAGTATAAGAGGTTTGTTGTCACCAGGGGCACCCACGACGTGACTGTTGATGAGGCCCTTGCACCAATCCCGCAACTTCGGACCGATGAGAGGCTTTTGTCCATCCTCTTCATTCACCAGCGTCTTTTCCGCCATGTTGCCGAGGTCGAGACAGATGTGCCCCTGCCTTGTAGCGCTGCTTACGAGAGCGGCCGCCAAAGAAAGCTCCCAAATAGGATCATCGGCAAGGCCTGCTACAAAGTTTGCAAAATGGAGGTCAAGTCTGGAAACGACACCATTTTTCAACAGGCGATCTATGTCTTCCTCTTTCTCTTTCACCATTTGACCATCTTCCTAAATTCCAAACCCTCGACCCCTTGAATCTTTATCCGCCGTCAGCTTTTTATCCGCCAGTTCTTTGGAGGGTTTGAACCCTTTCATTTAATGGAGATGACCCTAATATCGACAGTTTCCTAATACAAATACCGGCTTTAAGGAAATAACTCCCCCCTTTTTTTAAAGGGGGGTTGGGGGGGATTTCGTGCAAGCACTTTAAAATCCCCCTAAATCCCCCTTTACAAAAGGGGGACTTCAAGGTTCTTTTTGACAGTGCCGTGTTAAGGTACCACCAAAAAAGTGAGGCTCCTCCCGCAGAGCGGAAGGCCTCTGGAAGACCCCTCGAAGGATCTGAAAAAATTGCCATTCATAAAGATTACTTTCCTATATCAAGGACGCTGCCGTTAAAACGAAAAGGCTATGAACGTCGAACATCCAACGTCCAACATCGAATTTTGAATAAGGCATGCTAACTATTTTTATAAAATGGCCGAGCGAAGCGAGTTCATCATTCGATGTTCAACGTTCAATGTTCGATGTTGGACGTTCAAAAAATGCTTCACTCTGCCCCTATCGAGTATTTTTTAATCCCGCCGGAACGGCAGACCTTTCCGGGTCCTCCACCAGAGGTGAAGGGTTTAGTTAAAACTAACCGATCATTTGAGCGCATAGTGCCTCTATCAACTTACCGGGTGGTCTATGCCGGTATATTCCGAAATGTGGCCCTCTGCCCGGATCCACGCCGCGCAGAAAAATGTAATAGACGCCGCCAAAATGCCTTTTGTAGTCAAAACCGGGCAAACGCAGTTTCAAGTACATATTCAGGGCCACCGTATAGATATGATACTGGAAGTGATACCCTCCTTCTTCCATGGCCCGAATCACCCCTTCTTGGTTGTAGTCCTCGACCCGGTTCCCGAGATGGTTTGATTTCCAGTCCACCAGATAGAAACGATCCTGGTATTGGAAAACAGTATCCATAAATCCCTTCATGAACCCCTTCACGCGAGAAAAAGTCATTCGCCCTATACGCTCCGGGAAACTATCCGGAGCTTTAGGTGATCCAACTGTCGAAAACAGGCCTTCTATCTTTTTTGCTGATATCGGTTTTAATGGAAAGTAAAACTCAAGCTCATTGATTCGGTCTTGATTGCGAATCCTTGCCAGTTGAAAACCAGGATTATCCGGATCCAGCGGAGCAGAGACGACCTTTTCAACCATATTGCAAAGGCTCTCCAGCCAGGTCATCTCATAACCGTATGCCTTAAGCCTATCAGCGACTAAACTCTTCAGGACTTGAGGATCTGTAAAATCCAAGTGCTCGAAGATATCGTGCATGAATGTCCCCGCCCGTGCACCCTTTGGAAAAGCAAAGATGCCCACAGGGGCCTCCTGGGTAACCGCCTCCTCAGGTTCCTTTTCCTTTTGATCTTCCGCGGTGCTAATCGCATCACGGTCTGCAAGGTCAGCGCCCTGTCGATAGGCCGATACGAGGGAGGAAAAACTTGAAATATGCCACTGACGATCAATGTTCCCGGAAAATACCCTGCTCTCAAGGGCAGAGCTCTCCTCTCTGGGGGCAGCACGTTTCGGTCCTTCCCCGATTGGCATGTCGGAGAGCCGGATCGCTCCGCCCGCCTTCCCTTTGGCAACTTCTAATGCATGGAACACATCCTCATCACTCAGGGCTTTAAAGTTTTCCCCCGTTACATGCACAATATTTTCTTCACCCGGTTCTGAATTCCTGGGATACAGGAGGTACGCGGGTGCAGAAGTATCAGCCTCATTGATGCGACCCCAGACGAGGGTGCACCTATTTTTTGCCCGGGTGAGAGCCACATAGAGAAGCCTCATGTTCTCAGCCAAGAGTTCCTTTTCGGCCGACACACGGTTCGTTTCCCTCTCCTGAGAGCCAAGATCAAGCGTCAACCTCATATCGTCTCCCTGGTCATGAAATAGAATGGGGCCTTTTGATTTCCCTATCCTAGAACCGTCCCATGAGAAAGGACAATATACGATAGGATATTCAAGGCCTTTACACTTGTGAATGGTTGCCACTTTGACGGCGTTTTCATCACTCTCCAGGCGCAGCTGGTGTTCTTCACGCCCTCGGGTACTGTCCTTTCGCTGTTCTGATAACCATTTTAAGAGCCCCGGCATATTCAATTTCTTTTCTATGGATATCCGGTGAAGGACCTCCAGAAGATGCAGCAGATTTGTATTTCTGCGTTCCCCATCCGGGAATGCCATAAGACGGTTCAGGACCTTCTCCTTTAAAAGCAGATCCCGCGACATGCTCATCAGTCCGTGCCGATTCCAAAGCTCGTGATAATGTCTGAATTTGACAAGCCACGCCTCCCATCCGGCTTCATCATCCATCAGAAGCCTCAGCGCCTCCCCTTTGACACCCATCATATCAGTTGCCAAAGATGCCCTGATGAGCCCTTCATGACCCGGCTCTGCGATGCCGGCCAAGACCCGTTCCATCTCCAGGGCTTCAAAGGAATCAAATAGGTCACCGGTACTAAAAAGGACGCTCGGAACTTGAAAGACCGATAGGGCCTCCTGCATGAGTCTTGCTTCGCTATTTCGCCTAACCAAAACGGCGATATCAGATTCCCTGAGGGGTCTCTCCCCGATAAGGGCTTTGTTGTTCCTGCTGAGTTCCAGAAGTCGTGCGATTTCCCCAGCCACAGCCCTCGGGATCCATTCCCGTGCCGTCGTTTTGTTCACCACCTTTCCGGGTCCTACAAGCTTTCCCCCATCAAGGAACCACAGTTGAAAAGGCGGCTCAGATTCCCCGTTGATTGTAAGGCACTCGGGCTCTGGTCTTGGAGCGGGTCCGGCGGGTTGAAATGGGATGTGATCATAAACGAAAGGACGGTGGGTTGAGGTAAAAAGTGTGTTGATGGCTGTAATCAAATCCGGGCTGGATCGCCAGTTCTCTCCAAGCGTGTATCGGGCCCCCACGTCTTCAGCGGCTTCCTTGTAGGTAAAAATATCTGCACCTCGAAAGCCGTATATGGCCTGTTTCGGGTCACCAATTAAGAATAACGCATGGTTCTCCCTTCCGAAAACCCTTTTGAAAATAGCATATTGGATAGGATCGGTATCTTGGAATTCGTCGATCAAGACGGCCTGGTATCGCATCCCCATCACCTTTGTGAGCCTTTCTCCTCCCTTTCCCTCCAAGGCTGTTTTCAATTTGAGCAACAAGTCATCAAAAGACTGGATGTTTTTCTCTCCCTTTTTTTCAAGAAGCGCTTGCCCCATGGTTATGAACAGCTTCCCCTTGAGGCTGAGAAGCCGTCGATTAAAAACCTTCTCCAACTCAACCTGTTTTGCTTTTAATCCTTCGCATTGGTCAAAGAATGGATGTGTCGGCGAGACATGATTTTTCTTCACGGCCCCTTTCAGTGATGTCGAGGTGAATTTTTCAAATCCCTTGAACAGACGGGCATGATTATCTCCAGATGCCAAATACTGGTCCATACCTCGTATCCAATCCGGGATTTTTCCCTTCCCATACTTGGTCCGGCTCAGCCCCTTATCGGCTGTGAGTATCTGCTCGATCTCTTTTTTGGCGGAAGGCCAGGCTTTGCGTACTTCATCAAACGATTTTTTGTAGGCCTCTTCCTCTCTTGATGAGTCAGGGACATCGAATTGGGGGATGATCTTCAGGTAGGGCTGGGCAACCCTGTTGCCGATAAGGGATAGGAGGGTATCCGGACTCAGTTTGTTGTCCATGGCATAGTGAACAAAAAGGGGTGATGCCCTATAGAAGTTTTTTCGCCAGAAATCATCAACAATCTCCCTCTTGATGTTTTCCTGATCAGTAACAAGCTCCGTATCAAAGAGGCTGCCGCTTTCGAAAGCATTTTCCTGAAGCATTCTCTTACAAAACCCGTGGATCGTAAATATTGAGGCTTGGTCAAATTCCCGGAGGGCTTCTTTGAGATGAGCCAATGCTTTTCCGGTATCGTTCATTTTTTTTGTCAGATCCTTGAGAAAGGGATCTTGGCTCCCCCCTTCGGAGAAGGCCCTCATGGCTTCCCGGAGCTGACCTCGAATCCTCTCTTTCAATTCCCCGGTCGCCGCCTCCGTAAAAGTAACAACCAGGATCCGGCTGACGGAGAGATGCTTTTCCAGGACCAGTCTTAGAAAGAGCCCTGTAATAGTGTATGTCTTGCCCGTGCCCGCACTTGCCTCTATCAGGTTGGTCCCTTCGAGGGCACTGTTTAAGAGATCAAAATTTTTAATGTCCGTCATTTTCCAATTTCCGATTGATGCATGAGTAATGGACTGAAGATTTTTTTTGAAATTTTCTGGAAGTCCGAGTCCACGGGATTGGTGTTCCTAAAACAGAGTTGATAATAGGCATCTTCACCTTCACCACGGCTGTACTCGCTCCCCTGCCATGTATTTTGCGTCTTGAGAAGGGCCTCCTGAGGGGATCTTTTTTTCTCCAAAGTCTCATGTACAAAGACCCATGATGATTTCGGGAAAAAATGGATAGGCTTGATAAGCCCAACCCGATAGATCTCAAGGAGCTCCTTTAGAATGGCTTCGCTGTTCTCAACCGGTGAAAATTTCCAAGCGGCCCATGTACGTTTTGGATCGAGACCGACAAGCAGACTGGTCCCCGAATGTTGATTCCACTTGATAGCATTCAGGGCGAGATGATAAATCCACGCCTTGATATGATCTCGCGCCGTGATCCGGGCGTAACGGTATCGCACCATGTTTTCCGGATAGAGACCATCGATCTCCCCCGTCAGTTTGAAATCTGCAAGGTTGATGTCGACTTCAATGGTTTCCATGGGTCCTGCATCAGTATAGGGTCCGGTTCTCTCGGTAAAATCCTCCACTCCCCGGCGGAGGTCTTCATAAAGGCATTCTCCCACGGTGCCGGGTGGGAGCTGTCCGGAGGCCTTTGCCACAACCGAAAAATCATCCAGTTTTTTTCCGGTCAATCGCCTTTCCAGAAGACGCTCCTCAAGGTGATATCTCTCCAGCCCTTTGATATCAAAGGGCTCCCTTTCCTCCAGGACCGGTGGGCCTTCATCCAGACGGATCCCCAAACGCCGATTGAGAAAGAACTTTGTGGGATTTGAGAAAAATCGGCCCAAGTCTTCCAGGTTGACCTGGTCCCCTGACTTATCGGGTTCAGGAAGTTCCCCTGAAATGAAAGGGCTCGGTGACTCATGAGATTCTAATAAAGACCGTGCCGCCCGGCAATTTCCCTCAGAATAGCTGAAAAGTCTTTCACCCTTCTCGAAATAGGCGGGGCTGAAAGCCTGAAGTCGATGTCCGGTGATGACTTGTTCAAGGATCTTTTGTTCCGATGTCTCAAAGCCCTGCTCAATATAGTCTGTCAGTTCACTCACCAGCACCGATGGAGGGACTTGGCTGTTATCTCGTGCATTTTGACCCACATGGCTGATGTAGAAAATCTCTCTGGCCGAAAGAATCGCTTCCAGAAACAGGTATCGATCGTCGTGACGTCGGGATCGATCTCCTCGTCTCGGATATTTGGCCATAAAATCGAACCCCAAAGGCCTTGACTCCCTTGGATAAGCATCATGATCCATGCCTATGAGGCAAATAATTTTAAAGGGAATGCTGCGCATCGGTAGAATGGCACAGAACGTCACACCGCCGGTAATAAAGCCAAAACCAAAACCTGCCCTTCCCAGAGAATGCCCAAGGTATGACCTGATCACCTTGATACTCACCGCTTCCTCAAACGCCGTGCGTTCGTTTTCAGACTTGAGAACCAGGTCTCGAAGCAGACGTCTGAGCATCTGCATTTCCCCCTCGGTCTCTTCCTCAGGTTCGAAAAATCCATCCAACACTCCGGTCAAGATGTTGAACCATCCCTCCAGGGTCCTTGGTTGGGTAAACGAATTAACAACATTGAAAAGCATTTCCGTAAATTCTATGAGATTTCCCAGCACTTGGGCTTCACTGCCCTCGATCTCATCATAGGGGAGGAGGCCTCTAAAAAGGTTTTCATCTTGCCCCGGCATGGCATAGCCCAAGAGGAGTCTTTCTAAACCCGCTTTCCAGGTGTTTTCTTTGAAGTCAGGGAGACCCAATCGAGTTCGGCTCTCTCCATCGATTCCCCATCTGATCCGGGTCTCTGTTACCCATCTCCGGACCAGCTCGAGATCCGTTTCCGAAAGATTAAATTTCCGCCTGACGGCCTTCGACTCCAAAACAGACAGGACTTGTGAAACTCCGAAGCGTCCCTCCCATAGATCGAGAATAGCCATAAATGGTTCGATGATTTCACTTTCATCCCTAAAACTGCGATCGGCTATACTGAAAGGTATCCACCTCGCATCTTCATGTGACGTGTCGAAAACAGCCTGAATATAGGGTGCATAAGTCTCTATGTCCGGCGTCATGACGAGGATGTCCTTCGGTTTGAGGTCCGGATCCTCCTCAAACATATGGAGAAGTTGATCTTTCAGAACCTCAATTTCCCGCATGGGGCTGTGGCATGAATGGATCTGGATAGACCTGTCCTTTGAAGAGACAATCTTTTTCCCGTCCAAGCCCCTTTCCCATAGATTCAACACATCGGTTTGCAGGCTGGTCAGGAGGGTTTTCTCACCCGGCTCCTCAAAGGCGTGATATTCCTCACACCCAAGCTCGTTGATCATGTCAAAAAAATCCCGGCCCAGGGTGCCCATGGAAGCCAGGATGCTGTTTCCCTTTTCCATGTGGAGACTATCGGTCTCTTGTTCTTCCCTCCCTTCCAGCGCCCGTGTCCTTTTTATTTCTCGGTCGGAGAGGATGTCACCCCAGTATTCGCTGCAGGGATTTAAGAGGAATAGGTTTACCTGAGTGAACCGTGATATACCTGTGAGTACTTGCAAATGAAAGGGGGGCAAAGCCGATATCCCAAAGATTGAAACCCTCTCTGGGAGCCCTTCGAACTTAACGGAAGATTCCCGGATCTTTTTAAAAAATTCCTTTGCATGAGCGGCTCGGTGCTCCCGTTCATGTCCCTTTGCCAGGTCTCTCCAGATCGTGGCTTGCCAATGTCTGCCGCCCCCCTTTTCCCATTGGAAGATCATTTCGGGCCGAAACAGTAGGTATTGATCAAAAAGGTCTGCTATCCGCTGTGAAAGCTGGAACCGTTTAAGGCCCCCTCCATCATCTTCCAGATAGATTCGGAGGCTCTCAAATCCCGGTCTCTCCATGAGAGGAGGCAGGTGTTGCATGATTTTCCAGGTCATCACTCCGGGGTCATAAGGGGACTGCTCAGGAATTTCGGGGAGGACATGTTTAAATACCTGGTGGACAAAAGTGTTGGGAAAGGGGAAATCACAGTTCGCGCAGATTCCATGGTGCCGGGCGAGTTCCATGGACAACCATCTCTCCATACCCAGACTCTGAATGACAATGGTTTCCGGTTCCAGGGGGGAAGAGAGGGGCGTTCTCAACACTTCGGCCAGGGCCTCAGCCAATATTTCCAGTCGGTTACTGGTGAAAAGTTTTAAGTTCGGCATGCCCACCTATCTGGAATGGAGATGTACAGATTCAAGGAGGTATTATTATATTCGCGTCAAGCTTTGTCAATTGATCGCCACGGCTTTGAAGTATAGATATTCTCTCCTCACTAAGATCTTCGGAGTGGGCTGATTACGGTTGCCGTGGACCCAGATCCATCATCCAATTTAGATTATCAGAAATGAAATTGGGGTCTTATGGAGTATTCCTAAATGAGGCGCAGGGCGCAAGGCGCAAGGTCATTGAGGAAATAATTTCTTTGCCATGTGCCTTGAGCCATGTGCCTTGAGCCTTTTATAGATACCTAGATGGTGATCAGGGCTTGCAATTCGCTTGACAAATGCCGGGCCAACTGTAAAAAGGATAGGCCTTTTGTTCCGAAGAGGTGATGGGAGATAAATGAGCATATTCAACAAATGGAACGAGCCTGGCGGTTACCGGCAGGTTCTCGATATCAGTTTGCCCCTTGTGATCAGCATGGGCTCCATCAGCCTCATGCTCTTCACCGACCGCCTCTTCCTGAGTCGCTACTCTTTGGATGCCATCGCCGCGTCCATGCCGGCCGGCACCGCCAGTTTCCTGTTCGTCTCTTTTTTCATGGGGGTCGTCGGTTACGTCAATGTGTTCGTTGCCCAGTACACCGGCTCGGGTGAGAGGGAGAAGGTCGGCGCCTCGGTCTGGCAGGGGCTCTATTTCACCTTTGGCGCCTCTCTGATCCTTGCCTCCCTCTATTTCATCGCCGGCCCCCTTTTCGATTTGGCCGGCCATTCGCCCGGGGTCCGGCGTTTGGAAGTGATTTATTTTCGAATCTTGATTCTAGGGGCCGGCCCGGTAGTTCTCAGCCCTGCACTTAGCAGTTTCTTTACCGGCCGTGGATTGACCCGGGTGGTTATGTTTTCAAATTTGGCCGGAGCTGCCGTCAATATCCCCCTTGACTACTGTCTCATTAACGGCATTGGGCCTTTCCCCGAACTGGGAATCATCGGCGCCGGCCTGGCTACCGTGATCGGCTATCTGGTTATTGCGGGCCTTCTCGTATACCTCGTCTTCAATCGGGAAAATGACGAGCAGTTCGGCATTCTTCGCCGGCGGGGCTTTCAGCGAGCACTGTTTGTGCGAATAATGCGGTATGGCCTGCCCAATGGTGTTCAGTTTTTTATTGATCTTTTCTCTATCACTGCTTTTATATTCATCGTGGGACGGCTTGGGAAACAGGTACTTGCCGCCGCAAATATTGTTTTCTCCATCTCCCTGCTCGCCTTTCTCCCCCTTGTCGGTTTTGGTCTCGGGCTCTCTGTGTTGGTAGGCCAGGCCCTGGGTCGGGATAATCCCCAGGAGGCTGAACGGGCCACCTCCTCTACCCTGCATGTCACCTTCTTCTATATGGGTGTCGTGGTCCTGATTTTTATCCTGGCACCGGAATGGTTGATGAACCTCTTTCGGTCCCGGGACCCTTCGCAGTCTGACTACCAGTCCATCCTTAAAATCGGCTTGGTCCTCCTCCGGTTCGTTGCCGTCTACAGCATCTTTGATGTCCTATTCATTGTCTATTCTTCCGCCATCAAGGGCGCCGGTGATACCCGTTTCGTCATGTGGGCCATTGGTATCCTGTCCATTGGGATCATGGTCATCCCGGTCTACATCTTGGTGATCCATCTGGGAGCAGGGATCTACCCGACTTGGATTGCCTTGACCGCTTATGTATGCGTAGCCGGGATCGTCTTTTGGCGACGATATTCCAAGGGCAAGTGGAAGGATATGCGGGTCATCGAAAGAAGTGAGTCTCCTCCCGCAGAGCGGGAGACCTCAGGAAGAACCCTCGAAGGGGTCTGAAAACAATACGATTATCAAGATTACTAATCTATATCAAGGACGCCGCTGTTAAAACGAAAAGACTAGGAACGTCGAACATCCAACGTCCAACGTCGAATTTTGAATAAGGCATGCTAAAATTTTT
>JAQYVK010000187.1 GCA_030145585.1 Desulfatiglandales bacterium
ACAAAAAGGAGGCATGTCATGAAACCGTTAAAAATGAATCGAACTTTTAAACTGTCCATTTTATTCATCTTCCTGGCTTTTCTTTTTATCAATCCATCATCAATTTTCGCGAAAAGCTATCAACTCACGATTCTTCACACAAACGACCATCACGGTCACTTTGAGAAGTTTAATCCCTATCCTGTTTCTGATGTGGGTGGTTTTGCCGCGCAATCAGCCCTTGTCAATATCGTCCGAGCCGAGGTTGAGAAAAAAGGTGGGCACACCCTGCTTCTTTCAGCAGGTGATGTCAATACGGGCGTCCCGGAATCAGATATGCTCGATGCTGAACCTGATTTCAAACTTATGAATTTGATAGGCTATGATGCCATGACCGTTGGTAATCATGAATTTGACAAATCTTTAGATGTATTGAGAAAACAACAGGGATGGGCTGAATTTCCATTTTTGGCCGCCAATATCGTCAAAAAAAATACAGGAGAAGCCATTTTCGATCCCTATATCATCAAGGACTTGGATGGATTGAGGGTCGCAATCTTTGGTCTAATCACGGAGGAGACGCCCATACTTGTTGTCCCGGACAATGTAAAAGATCTGGAATTTAAGAGCACGATAGAAACGGCAAAAGCCCTGGTTCCGAAACTGAGAGAAGAAGCGGATTTGGTTATTGCGCTCACTCATCTTGGGTTTTATGAAGAATCCGGTGGGAAATATAAGGCGCCGGGGGTTTTTAGATTGGCGAGAGAAGTCCCGGGAATTGACGCGATCATCGATGGACACTCTCACACGGCTGTCAAAGAGCTAAAAAGGATCAATAAGACTGTACTGGTCCAGGCGGGTGAATGGTCAAAATATGTGGGGAGACTGGATCTGACTATTGACACGGATCTTAAGACGGTGACTAATTCTCAATTTAAACTCATTCCGGTAAACATGAAGAAACGGGTCAAATACAAGGGGCAGAGATATTATGCGTATGTCGATAAGGGTTATATTGAAGACAAACAAATCATAAAAGCGATGGAGCCCTATCTGGAAAAGGCTGACAGCGTACTTTCTGAGCCAGTAGGAAAAGCTTTGGTTAAACTTGACGGGGACAGAAAATTGGTCAGGTCACAGGAGACAAATTTGGCCAATCTTGTGACGGATTGCATGCGGTCCAAGACCGGCGCCGACATTGCGTTCCAAAATGGCGGTGGTATAAGGGCGGATGTCGCACCAGGTATCGTCACTTATAGGGATATATTAAAAGTACAGCCCTTTGGAAATACGCTCGTGATTATGCATATGACAGGAAAACAGATTATCGATGTGCTCAATTACGCTGCTACGATTAAACCGGGGAACGGTGCTTTCCTTCAGGTTTCAGGATTGAAATGGACCAACAACAAAGGGAAGGCAGATAATGTGATGATCGGAAATGCTCCCATTGAGCTGGATAAGACCTACAAGACCGTTACAAATAATTTCATGGCTGCAGGGGGTGATGGGTATTCGATGTTCAAAGAGACCCAACAGGTTGACACAGGATTTGTTGATGCGGATTCTCTTCGGGAATATATTGCAAAATCAGGTGAAGTGAATCCTAAGGTTGAAGGCCGTGTGACCGTTATTCAATGAATAGCGAAAGGCTCAAGGCGTAAGGCGGGCCGATTGTAAAGCATAATTCACACAACCGGCAGGCGCAAGGGTCTCTGTGCCCGTCATTTAGGCAGGCACGATTATTTTCTTACACTATAAAGATTTATAGATAACTGCATGAAGACCTCTGTGTAGGTCCCGGAAAACCGCGCGGATGGCGGAGTTGTGGCTGGTGTGGTCAACTTTGTCTTGACACACAAAGTTAATTGCCTCTATACTCCTAATTATACAAGGAATTCTTATCATTCTTATCATTTCATCCTTGATTTGAGGCAGAAAGGGCTGTTTGATCCGTGCCTGTAACCTCCTTTCAAGGGTCCCGTAAAGGTCCAAAAGAAAAAGATTGCGGCAAATTTCACAAACAGGCTCTCACATTTCGTAAACAATAAATTCCCCGGAACCGTCTTAAGACAGGATTTCTGCCATAAGAGGTGCAGAAGGCCTTTGTACTAAAAAACCGGCTCGGAAGCATTTTCTAACTTCTAACCCTAATCACCAAAAAACAAAGGAGGACAAGACATGAAGATAAAATTCTTGGCTATTGTAACCTGTTTTCTGGCAGTATTTTTGTTTATGGGCCCCGGGGGCAAGGCACTGGCGCAGAAGCCTATCATCATTGGTGCCCCGCTTTCAACCGCCTTTCTGTATGGTTGGAGTGCTGAAAAGGGGATGAAACTGGCGATTGAAGAAATCAATTCAAAAGGGGGCGTTAATGTGGGTGGGGAAAAACATCCATTGAAGGTGGAAGTTATTGATACCCGAGACCTGGAACCGGGTGTGCCGGTCAGTGAAGCCCTCCTTGCGGTGGAAAAACTGATTTTGGATAAAAAGGCCGATTTTATCCTGGGAGGACCGGTTCGTTCCGAAGCGGCCCTGGCGGCCATGCCGCTTTTATCCAAATACAAAAAAGTCTCTATCCTGTCCACCGGCGTTCTGACCCCCGCCTATCATAAGACGGTGGCCAAAGAGTATGACAAATATAAATACTGCTTCCGCATTCATGGTGAGGCAGTGAATATTGTGGGTGAAATGTTTGCAAACTTCAACGAATTGAGAACCAAATACGGATTCAACAACCTGTTTATCATCGCCCAGGATGTGTCCCATGCACGGGGTGCGGCCAAGGTAATGAAGAGTGTGGCCGAGAAACAGAAGTGGAATGTGACCGGGGTTGAGATTTATCCCACCGGAGCCAGCGATTTTTCCATGGGATTACTCAAGGCCAGAAGGACCAAATCTGAAATAATAAATATCTGGATGGATATGCCTGAAAGCGCCATCCTGCTAAAACAGTGGTATGACATGAAACTCCCGGCCCTCCCATTCGGTTCCACCCTGGCAGCGGCCGAACAACCCGGCTTTTGGAAAGCCACGGACGGCAAAGGGGAATACACCCTTGCTAATGTGATCAACGCCGGTAACGCCCCCTCGGAGGCCACCCCATGGACCATGAAATTCTATAATGCCTACGCGAAAAGATGGGGTGTGGAGCCTGAGGGTTTGGGTACATCCAGCAGTTACATGGCCGTCTATGTATTGCGGGATGCTATCGAACGTGCAGGCAGCCTGGATTCGGAAAAGGTGGTGGCGGAACTGGAGAAAACCGATATCATGGGCGTTTACGGACGACTCCGTTTTGATCCCAAAAGCCACCAGGTCATTCCTGCTAAAGATCCAAAAGATGGTGTCGTAGGAAGTATTCTGCAGTGGCAGGATGGGAAGCGTGTCGTGGTCTATCCCAAAAGCATCGCCAAGGGCACTATCATGTTGCCACCCTGGATGAAGAAGTAAAAAACAACGGGTGTTTCGGGTTATGGACCAGATGTCATCGTTGAAGCCAAATTGGGGTCCATAGCCCGACCACACCGGATCCAACATCATCTTTTCATTTTGTAAACTCTCATCCTGCAGATGCGGATCAGGCACAATTATGGAAATAATTATTTACGGCACGATTAATAGCGTTGCGTTAGCACTAATGGCGTTGGGCTTCGCACTCGTGTACGGCATTAGCCGCATTCCCAACTTTGCGCATGGAGCCCTTTATGTCATCACAGGATTTATCACATGGATCTTCTTAAGGGCTTTGAATCTGAACTATGCCTTCAGTATTGTCTTGGCCATAATTATCGCCGGGATTATTGGTGCATTCATCTACCAATTTATCCTGATACGGGTCAGGGGAATGTCCATTTCCGAGATTATCGCCTCCTACGCCATAGGGTTGGCGATTCTTGAAGGCTTCCGGTGGGGTGGATTTAAAGGGATGACTTATACCTTGCCGGTCTTTATTGAGGGAACTTTTTTCATAGGCGATATCCCTGTCGACGTGCACCGTACGCTCGTAGTGATTATAGGCGCCGGCGTCGTCACCTTCCTTTGGCTCTTCACCCGTTACACGCGTCTTGGCCTGGCCTTGCGAGGGATGGCACAGGATGAGCGCGCCGCGTTGATGTTGGGTATTGACTCGGATCGCATGGCCGTAGTGGCCATGGCCATTGGCTCCATGCTTTCGGGGTTGGCCGCCATCGTGCTGCTCCCCTTGGGGAACATCGTGGTTGAAAAAGGGTACGATGTACTCATCCAGGCCATAGCCGTCTGTATTGTCGGGGGACTGGGAAGTTGGGTGGGCGCCGTCCTGGCTGCATTTATCATCGGCTTCGCACAGATTTTGACTGTCGTCTATTTAGGCGCCCACTTTCAGATGGTGGTTGCCTTGCTGGCCATTATTCTTACACTCATCCTGAGGCCTTCCGGTCTCTTCGGCAGACAAAAAGAATTGGAAGAGAGGGTTTGAACATGGAGCAAAGACGAAAGGAACGGCTGGATCGTGGTGTCAAGGTCCGTTCAGATGGTCTTTATGCCCTCATGTCCTGGAGGGAGTTGTCATATCTCACGCTTCCCAGATTGGTTTTGATCCTAGGGATAATTGTCCTTCCTTTTGTGATGCCGAATATGTATTGGCAACGGGTCATCTCAATTGTCTGTATTTACGCGCTTCTTGCTCTCAGCTTTGACTTTCTGGCCCATTTTTTGGGTCTTGTTTCTTTGGGAGGTGCTTTTTTAATCGGGGTGGGGGGATATATCTCCGCTATTCTGAATACGACTTTCGGTCTTAGCCCCTTTGTAACGATCCCCATAGCCACCATTGTGGGTGCAGCGGTCTGTACACTTTTACTGTTTCCATGTCTTCCCCTAAGGGGGGTCTATTTCGCCATTGTAACACTCATGTATCCTCTTGCACTGAAAAGAGTGATCGAGGCCCTGGACCTTTTTGGCGGTACGAACGGCATCCTGGGTGTGGACAGCTTTCCCAACTCTTGGGTGGAGCAGTATTTCGTCATTGCCATGGTGTTGTTGTTTCTCTTTGGGACAAGACGGCTTGTCAATACGGATCTCGGACTGGTGTTTAGAGCGGTTAAGGACAATGACCAAGCGGTGAAAGCCTCCGGCATGAGTATTACCTATTATAAGGCCATCGCTGTATTCATTGCATCAGGCATGGGTTGCTTGGGCGGTGCGTGCATCGTCCACATTTTTATGTGGTCCGGAATCTCGCTCTTTGCCCTGGATTTTTCCATCATTCCGATCGCAGCAACAGTCATTGGAGGGGGCGGAACGCTTGTGGGGCCCGTGTTGGGGGCCTTCATACTGGTTCCCATTTCTGAGTTGTTGCGAGAGTTTGGGACCCTGCGCATCGTGTTTTATTCTTTGGCCCTCATGGCCTTTATCGTATTTCGAAGCGAAGGAATCATGGTTTACGGAGAACGGAAATATCATCAATTCGAAAGGTGGGTAAAGGTATGAGTGAAGATCAACCTATCCTGCAAGTCAAAGAGGTTACAAAAGCCTTTGGGGGCATTCTGGCCCTTAACCGAATCAGCTTTGATGTTCACGAAGGGGATGTGTTAGGGATCATAGGGCCGAACGGTTCCGGGAAAACCACCGTAGTAAACTGTATTACAGGCTTTATCAAAATGAGTTCCGGGAAGGTGTATTTTCGCGGAAAAGATATCAGCGGCAAACCACCCCACAAAATCGCGGATATGGGGGTCACACGGACCTTCCAGATCATGCGCCCTTATTACAGCCTGCCCGCCTACAAAAATTTGGTGATTCCCCTATTCTCTCCCCGTGCCAAGCGCACCGGGGGGTGGAGAGGCGGTGGTAAACTGGGTGACCGTAATACAGTGGGTATTGACATCCTCGAGGAGATCGGGTTTGAGCGGGATTCATATGTGCCCTATAAAACGGCATCCACCCTTCCCACAGGATATTTGAAACGACTCGAGCTTGCCAGGTGTCTCGCCCTGAAGCCGGAGGTCATTCTATGTGACGAGGTTTTTTCAGGGTTGAGCATGAGTGAGATTGCAAGCATGGTCCCTTTGATTGAGCGCCTTCAGATGGACGGTATTACGGTGGTCATGATCGAGCATCGACTCCGGGAACTCTTTCGCGTAGCCAATAGGGTGTTGGTGATGAACTTCGGCGAAAAGCTCATAGAGGGCACACCCGATGAGGTCATGGCAAATGAAAAGGTCAAGGAAGCCTATTTCGGATCGGAAGACGTGGAGGAGGTAATGACCCATGCTTGAAGCCGCCGACCTGATGGTGTTTTATGAAAACATGCTGGCCCTCAACAATATCGGCGTAAAATGCGCGGAGAGGCAGATCGTTGGTGTATTCGGGGCCAACAGTGCCGGCAAGTCAACCCTGATGTATACCCTCTCAGGTATTATGGAGGACATCAGGAAAAAAGAGGAAATGGCGGGAGGAGAGAGAATTACCGTCCTCGGGCAGATCGAGTACTTGGGGCAGGATATCATGGGTCTCAAGCCGAGTGCACGGGCGAGGAAAGGCATCGTGCTATGTCCTGAGAGACGAAGGATTTTTAAAGAAAGCTCCGTCATCGAAAACCTCCGTATCGGCGGCTACCTTGCCTCAAAAAGCCAGGCAAAAGAGACACTCGATTATACCTTTGAGTTATTCCCTCCCCTTAAAAGATTAAAAAAGAGGATCGGGGGATTTCTGAGTGGGGGTGAACAACAGATGTTGGCCATCGGCCGTGCACTCATGGCCCAGCCAAAATTGCTTTTGTTGGACGAACCTCTGTTGGGTTTGAGTCCCCTGATTCAATCCCTCCTCGTCCGCGCCACCAGGGGGATTCGAGATGAAAGGGGCATTTCCATTATTATTACCGAACAGTATGCGCGCCCCGTCCTGCCCATTGTTGAGTATGCCTATATTTTGGAAAACGGTGCTGCGGTCCTCGAAGGGAGTCGCGACGAAGTCTTGAACAACCCCGATGTGCGTTCCGCCTATTTCGGCATGTCAGAGCAGTAAAGAGATTCGATGCTCATTGATTAATATTATAAACCTCCAACTAAATTGATGGTCTAAGCTATGCTTTACGGGAAAGAGGGTTTGTTTTTCTCTCGCCCGCTCCCGTTAGTCGCTCGAGCACCCAGCCTCCGATCCGGAGGCCGAACACTGAGGTGAATTTCTTTTTTCATCGCAGCGGAGAAGGCGGCGATGAAAAACCATTCAGCAGCTAAAGCTGCGGTTGCATGTACATATACGAGACCAATTATAGAATTGGGCATCGATTCAAGCTAACACTCCCGCCGAAGGTGAGTGTATTTTGCTTTTCGGCGCCTCAGCGAAAAACAAAAAAATCATTTCTCAGCGACCTCTGCGCGCTCTGTGAGAGGTGAAAAGAGCATTTTAGGAGTGGTGGGTAATTCAGGAGCAAAAATATATAATGAAAATTCCGCGTGAAGAATTAGAAGAAGAATTGACTTTTACCCGTTTCGACCGGATGGTCGAACGATACCCTGAACAAACAGCCATATTATATCTAGGGACGCGGTTTTCCTACGCTCGACTCAAGGAATTGAGTGAAAGATTTGCGGGTGCTCTTACAGATATGGGCGTTTGCAAAGGGGATAGGGTGATGGTCTATATCACTAATTGCGTCCAATGGGTCATTTCTTTCTTCGCCATTCAGAAGATGGGTGCCGTCATAGTCCCCGTCTCTCCCATATATACATCCTACGAGATAGAGTACATGATCAATGACTCCGGTGCCGAAACCGTCATCTGCATGGACACCAACTTTTGTTACGTCAAAGAAGTCTTCCCAAAAACAGGGCTCAAAAGGGCCATCGTAACCAATCTCGTGGATCTTCTTCCCTTTTGGAAGCGGTTATTGGGTGTCCTGTTTGACAAAGTTCCCACCGGGAATGTCGATCATGACAGCTCTGTCCACTCCTTTACATCGCTCTTGAAACACGCCCCTCTCGCCACACCGATTGAAATAGATCCATGGAAAGATCTCTCCTACATTCTTTACACAGGAGGGACGACCGGATTCCCAAAAGGGGTTCCCGGCAATCACATCGGTATGACTTCCTATGTGAATGATGTTACGGAAGATGTGGCGGGTGATCATTTGAAGGAAGGAGAAGATGTTTATATTGCTGTCAATCCTCTTTTTCATATTATGGCTCTCGGCCTTTGCATGTCCATTGGCCTTAACAAGGGGAACACCACACTCCTGATGCCCGTCCCTCAAGTGGACGCCATTTTGGAGACCATTCAGCGGTACAATGCCAGATGGATGCTTGGTGTGCCCGCACTCTATCGCATGATATTGGAAAATGATCGCCTTGACCGTTATGATTTGAGTTCACTCGCTTACTGCTATTGCGGAGGAGATGTCCTTCCCATTGAAGTCTTCAACCGGTGGAAGAAACAGTGGGGTACACCCATCTATCAAGTATACGGATCAACAGAAGCAGGCCATGTAACATACAGCCTGATTGACGGCGACCCAAAACCAACCACGATCGGAACCCCCCTCATGAGCAGAGAATGTATCGTTGTTGATCCGGAAACGCTTGAACCGGTCCCTCAGGGCGAAAGCGGCGAACTGCTGGTGACCTCTCCCTACACTGTGAAGGAGTACTGGGAGAAGCCTGAGGAAACCGAGCAATCCTATATAGACATTGACGGAAAGACATTTTACCGCATGAGTGACTTTGTAAGCCAGGAGGCCGACGGTCAGTTGGTTTTTGTTGAAAGATCCGCTGACATCATCAAGCACAAGGGATATAGGGTCTCCGCCTCTGAAGTGGAGGCCGTGCTTCAGGATCATCCCACAGTCATCGGTGCATGTGTGGTAGGGGTTCCGGATGTAAAGGTGGGTGAAAGGATCAAGGCCATCATTGTCTTGAAGGAAGACGCCAGGGGCGTGGGTGGTGCCGAACTCTTAAAATGGTGCAAGGATAGGTTGGCCTCCTACAAGGTTCCCGGTTATATCGAATTTAGGGATATGCTCCCTAAATCAAAGGTCGGGAAACTCCTTAGAAGGGAGATCAGAGACGAGGAGAGAAGACGTATTTCAAAAGATAAGGAAGGAGCCTAATTCATCCCATAAACATTCAGCTATGCTATACGGGAAAGAGGGTTGGTTTTTTTCTCGCCCACTCCCGTTGGTCGCTCGAGCACACAGGGAGCACTGAGAAAATATTAATTTTTGATCTGATTCGTTGATCCCGCTTAAAAGCGGGACAGGTATCCCGAATCAGACTAACCATCAGTCCCTTATGGGACCTATTGTTTAAGCTCGAATTCCCCGCTGCTTCAGCGCGGGAAGGCTAATTGATTTGAATTCCCCCTTTCGAGAGCCTCAAGGTCGAACGACTCTCAGGAATCAGATCAAATAGACTCTGTGGCCTCTGTGAGCTCTGTGAGAAATAAAAAGAACCCTTTTGGGTGGTTGTTAACAAGGAGAGTTGGTCATGCAAGAAAGCATATTGAATGATAAACGTCTTCTGGCCGTGGACGATGAACCGGACATTCTTGAAACGCTCTCCGAACAATTGGAGGATTTCCAAGGTCTGATCTTGGACAC
>JAQYVK010000188.1 GCA_030145585.1 Desulfatiglandales bacterium
CATGTCTATTGAAAAAATAGATCCTGAACTGTGCACCGGTTGCGGCATATGTGTAAACAGTTGTTCCGTGGATGTCATCAGAATGGATGAGGAAGCCGAAAAGGCCATCATTCGATATCCACAGGACTGCATGTTGTGCGAATTTTGTTCACTTGATTGTCCCGAAGAGGCGATCACCGTCACACCGGATAAAGAGGCACCCCTCATCGTCAGCTGGGGATAGCAAATCCTTCGTTAGGCAAAGGTTTCCAAACTGGGAACTTCTTTTGACAACAGCAATTGAGAAGGGTACAAAATTTTTTGGAATAAAATAAACATTTAACATCATTTAGGTGGCTGAGCGATTTCGCTTATATAAAAACACATCAAAGAAAGGGAGGGTAGTCATGAAAAAGGTTCTTTTTGCAGTATTAATCCTTACCTTAGTATGCGGTTTTCTTTTGACGCATGGGGTACAGTCCGTCATGTCCGCAGAAAAGGGTAAATATGGCGGGATTCTCAAAATGAATCATAGCAAGCCTGCCGGCATTATCGGGCATCCGTTGAAGATCCGGGCTTGGAATCATGAATTCATCGATAATACGCTGCAAACCTTAATCAGAGCGAGCAATACCGAGATGGGCGTCTATGAGCCGGTCCTTGCCACGAGTTGGGAACTGGCCCCGGACAAATCCAGCTACACCTTTAAACTCAGAAGAGGGGTGACGTTCCATGACGGGACCCCTTTTAACGCACAAGCGGCCAAGTGGAACCTGGATATGTGGGTAAAGAGTAAACGCCCCCGCCTTGACAAGGTAACCTCCATTGACGTCATTGATGATTATACGATTCGCTGCAACCTCTCAGCATGGGATGCTGTGACTTTGGCCGATTTTTCCAAGGACACTTTCATGATATCCCCTGCTGCTTGGAACAAAAATGGTGAAAAGTGGATAGATTACCATCCGGTAGGGACGGGGCCTTTTAAGCTCAAGGACTTCAAGCGGAATGTCCATGTAAAATTCACAAAATTTGACGACTACTGGGCCAAAGGATATCCCTACCTCGATGGCATAGAATTCTCCCAAATTCCGGATCCCATGACGACCATCGCCTCATTGAAGAGGGGGGAGATCGATGCATGGATGGGCGTCGACCCGGTGTCGGCCGCTGAACTTCAAAAGAGTAAAGACCATACCGTTATTCCCAATCCGGCCATTCACAACCTGCTTCAGTTCAATTCCACGAATCCGAAATCCCCATGGGCTGATAAAAGAATGCGGGAAGCATTGGAATACGCAGTGGATAAGCCTGCGTTGGCCAGAACCGTTGGTCGGGGCTTTTTCATACCCAAATATGAAATCATTCACAGTATTCCTCCGGGTGCTGGGACGACACCGCGTCAATATGACCCGGAAAAGTCCCGGCAACTCATCAGGGCTGCCGGTTACGAGAATTTGAAGATAAAACTCTTTTACCAAGTCGGACCTAGCCAGGACGCGGCTGTCGCACTTCAAGCATTTCTGGCGGACGTGGGAATCCAAATTGAACCGACGCCGCTCCAAGGGGCTGCGTTTAATCGAAAGCTATTTGAACCGGTTGTAGGGTCCGACCTCCTGCTTGGTAATCAGCGAGGGTCCCGTACCGAACTACTGGGCCCTGTGGATGAAACCCTTGCATCAGGATCCGTGTTTTTCCAGGGTGTCAAAAGACCAGCAGGCTTTGACGATCTTCTGAATAGGGCGCTTCAACAAGAAGACGTCAAGGTATCTCTGAATTACCTCTTTCAAATGGAGAAACTGGCTTACGATGACGCCATGTTTGTCCCATTATATGCGATTAAGCTTATCGTCGCTCAGTCCCCGGACGTTAAAGACGCCATATGGTTCTGGGCAGGGATGCCCTATCCGTTCCTGGAGCGGGCCTGGTTAGACAGATAATCAGAGTCCACTGATTCTTTGGAGGTGCGTGGCAACTGTCAAGTTTGCCACGCACCAACCTCTTTGAACCGGGGTTAGCTGAACACCCCTCCTCAATAAGAAGAGGGGTTCTAATACGGTTGATTAAAATCAACTATTGTGTCATGCCGGTCCCGGATCAAGTCCGGGATGACGGATCCGGCATCCAGAATACACAGCCCCATCTTTCCTGGATTCCGACTTTTATTCTCCTTTGGAGGATTAGCCGGAATGACGGTTGAACTGGATTCCTTCTTGTGGTGAAAATAAAAAGTCGCTTCGCGACAATGGAAAATTTGCTTCGCCTGAAGGCGAGGGGTTTCAACCATCCCCGAAAGAGAAGCAACTTTTTGCTTGGATTAAGAAAGGATGAACTGTGATAACATCCGGTGATATCCATGAAACTGATGTATTGGTCATAGGGGGCGGCATGGCAGGCCTTTTTACGGCCATCAAGGCAAGAGAGAGGGGCGTGGATGTCACTCTCGTTGACAAAGGCTATGCCGGAAAATCGGGATCCACCCCATACGCCTTCTGGTACGTTGTATACAACCCCGAATGGGGTCATGATCTGGAACCATGGATGACCTACGTGAATACATTGGGGGAGTATCTTAATAACAGAGAATGGACTGAAATTGTTTTTAAAGAATCTTATGCAAGGTATCAGGATTTGGTTTCATACGGTGTGGAGTTCCTCAAGGGAGAAGACGGGAAACCCAAACCTTACACCTTTCCTGGTATACCCACAGAATCTTTTCAGTTAAAGAAAAGGGTTTTCGGTCAGGTCCTGCGAAAAAAAGCCAAAGACCTGGGCGTCAAGATCATGGACCGGATTATGGTCACCGACCTCATCAAACAGGACCAAAAGGCTTCTGGTGCCATGGGGTTTGCCATGGAAACCAACGATTTTCATGTATTTAGCACAAAGGCGATCGTTATGTGCTCCGGGGGATCAGCCTTTAAGCCTGACGGGTGGCCGGTTTCCGCATTAACCGGGGATGGTGACGCCATGGCCTACAGGATTGGTGCCGAGGTAACGGGTAAGGAATTCAACGAACCGAAAAGTACCAATGCCGAGTTCCCCGCCCCCACCATGGGGATGTTTCTCTGGCAAAAGGAACAGAGCAGTCTTGCCCCTGAAAAAGATTTTGGTCCTCCCCAGGTCCATGCCCTCAAGTGTGTGAATGCGCTCGGGGAGGAAATCATAGGTCTTCGAGGCGCGAACTTTATCAACATGGAATTTGAGGTCCACGCGGGGCGGGGGCCGGTCTATTCCAGCACGCCGGAAGAAAATGAGTTGAAACCAAGGGTCGGAAACGCCACTGGAGGGATGTCGATACATACCTCGGAAGGGCTTTGGCCCGTTGATACGATGGGGAGGACGAATATCCCGGGGCTCTATGCTGCCGGCGACTCCTGCGGCACCATGCAAGTGGGTGCAACTTACCCTGGTGTAGGATATGCCCTGTGCGGCGCTTCTGTGTCGGGAGCCAGGGCGGGTATAGCAGTGGCAGAATATGTTATGAAAGAGCCAAAGCCAGATATCGACATGGATGATGTTTCGAAGATGAAGGGGAAAAGGTTCTCGCCTCTGGAACGAAAAGGCGGGTTTAGTCCCAGATGGGTCACGCAGATCCTCAGGAATACTATGATTCCTTACTATATTCTGTATATTAAGCATGAGGAACGGCTAAAGGCGGCTCTTACGCTGGTCGAGTTCATGCGGGATCACTTTGTTCCGAAGCTGACTGCAAAAGACGCCCATGATTTGCGTCTTGCTGTTGAAACAGAAAATATGGTCCTCAATGCAGAGATGAAGTTAAGGGCATCTCTGTTCCGAGAGGAGAGCCGGGGCACCCATTTCAGGGAAGACATCCCTAAAAGGGTAGATCCTGACTGGCTCGCCTGGATCACACTCAAGGATGAAAAGGGAGTGATGACGCTTTCAAAGAAGCCGGTTCCAAAAGAGTGG
>JAQYVK010000189.1 GCA_030145585.1 Desulfatiglandales bacterium
GATTCCGCTAAATCAATGACACTGAATTTATTCCCCAGCATGGAGGCGACGTGCATTTGAGCAGAGGCGCATGCAGTGACGGGTATGTTATACTGCCTGGCTATCTCCCTGGACTCTATTAAACCCGGCTCTCCGCCACCCAGCAATATGAGGCCGTTATACTTTCCGCTTTCACAGGCCTCACGGACTATGGGGAGACGGGCTGCGGCTACTAGACAGAACTCCTCGCGATTCTCTACGGGCCAATCGCCATAGGGAAGCAACGGCCCTTCATGAAGCTCCCAATCCACATCCTCCAGCAGGTGTTTGATGCTGTCATAATTCATCAACCTGTAATCCTTGGGCACGCCCTCACGGGTCTGCATGAACGGGCTCCCCTCCGGCACCTTAAAGGCCGGGATAAATAGAAACCTAAACCTCTTCTCTTCCGACATATGAGTCCTCCTTTTCATAGTTCATTTTACCTAAACATTCCCTCTTCGTTTTTTCCAGAGCCAAAGCATGATCGGTTTCAATACCAGTAGTCCCCCAACCGACAAGAGGGTGATTGAGATGCCCCGACGAAAAAAGATCCCCGGATCTCCACCCGACATCATGAGAGATTGCTGGAGGGACCGTTCAAGAATGGGGCCCAGGATCATGGCAAGTATAAGGGGTGCAGCAGGAAAGCCTCCCTTTCTTATGAAATATCCGAATATTCCGAAAAAAAGCATGGCTCCGACATCAAAGGCTGCATAGTTGACGCTATAGGCCCCCATGACACAGACGACCACGATGACCACCACGAGGTACTTATAGGGGACCTTGAGCAAACGCGCCCAAAATCCCACGAGCGGCAGGTTGAGGGCAAGTAGAATAACATTCCCTATAAACATGGAGGCGATCACGCCCCAAAACAGGTCCGGGTGCTGTTGGAGTAGCAGGGGACCGGGCCTGATGCCGTGAATCATGAAGGCGACAAAGATCATGGCGATCGAGAGATTGCCCGGGATTCCCAGGGTCAGTAGGGGTATAAAGGAGGAGGTGGCTGCAGCGTTATTGGCCGTTTCCGGACCGGCTACCCCTTCGATGATTCCACTGCCGAAACGCTCTGGATGCTTGGAGACCCTTTTCTCGACAGCATAGGAAGCAAAGGAACTGATCACCGCCCCGCCGCCCGGAAGCACCCCGATGAGAGATCCCAGCACGGATCCGCGCACGACAGAAGCCCAGGCGTGACGCCAGTCCTCTCGAGTGGGAAGAAGTTTCTTGAGAGACGTTTTATAAACCTCTCTAACCTCAGGCGCCTCCAGGTTGATGAGGACTTCCGAGATACCAAAGAGCCCCATACCCACGACAACGAAATCGAGCCCCCCTGAGAGCCTCACGAGATTAAACGTAAACCGTTCGGCCCCGTAAGCCGGATCGATCCCTATACTCCCGAGGATGAGCCCCAGTACGCCCATGATCAAACCCTTGATCACAGATTCCTCGGTGAGGTAGATGGCCATCATCAACCCGAGTAAAACCAGAGAAAAATACTCCGGCGGGCCAAACTTGAGGGCAAAATCTGCCAGAATAGGGGCAATCAAAACCAGACCCATCAGGCTGACGATGGCCCCGAAAAAGGACCCCATGGCCGCGATACCCAGAGCGGGTCCTGCCCTGCCCTGCCTGGCCATCTTGTAGCCATCGAGGCAGGTCACCACTGAAGCAGGCTCACCCGGAATATTGAGGAGGATCGAGGTCGTCGACCCCCCCCACATAGCGCCGTAATAGATCCCCGCCAGCATAATGATTGCAGAAACTGCCGGAATCTTGTATGTGATGGGAAGCAAAATGGCTATCGTGGCGGGGGGGCCCAGGCCGGGCAACACCCCAATGGCCGTTCCCAGGACCGCCCCCAGGAATCCATAGAGGATATTCACCGGGGTTATGGCGACCAAAAAGCCATGCCCAAGACTGACCAATGCATCCATAGACTATCCTACACCCTGATAAATTCCAGAATGCCCGGCGGCAGGGTTATGCCCAGCAATCGATCAAACAGGGCGTAACTCGCCAGAGAAACAACGAGGCCTATCGCCAATACCTTCCACCATATTTTCACGTCCATGACATAGAGGACAACTGCCGAGAGCATGGTGGTGGCAATCACATACCCTGCAAGGTCAAGAATCAGGCTGTAAATCAGGAGCCCGACGACCAGGATCGTGGGCCGCAAGAGAGTCCCAAGCGGCTCCGATCCCGAGCTTCGGCCAAGCCGTGCATAAACAAAGAGCAGCACGGAAAGGACAATCAGAGAAGCCCCCGCGAGAAAGGTGAAGAATCCCGGTTGGGGTTCCGTCGGTGTTCCCAGGTCCAGTTTGACCGACCAGGCGGCTACAGCAATCCCGATCAGGATACAGATAATACTTGCTATAGTATCCCCGGTTTTTCGAGCGGGCCCGGTTGATTGCGCCGGCGTATTCATCGTTTCTATTTTTTATACATTTTCCCGATTTCCTGGTAGGCCGCGTACTCCGCTGCCCAGACCCCCGGAAAGGCATCGGAACCAAGATAATGGGTTTGTTCACCCAGCCTCGAGAACATTCTTTTAACGGTTTTGGACTCCGTCATCTGCTTGAAGGCCATGTCAACTTTTTCTACAACGGACTGGGGGGTGCCTTTGGGCGCCAGGATACCCCGCCATGCAGAACCAAAGCTGTTGATCCGGGGATTTAGCCCCACTTCCTGACTCGTGGGGACATCGGGCAGTCCGGGCAGGCGTTTTTCATTAAGAATCACTAAGAATCTCAGCTTCCCCGTCCCCACGAAATTCATGGCCATGCTCGGGATGGCATGACCGACCATTATGTGGCCGCCCAGAAGGGCTGCCGTCATCTTCCCACCGCCCTGGAAAGGGATGACCCTCGCCTCGATGCCGACCTCTTTCATAAGATACTTCCAGACGACGTCAGGGGGTGACCATGGGCCCGGTGTTCCGACGGTGAGGTTGCCGGGGTTGGCCTTTGCCCAGGCAATCATGTCTTTGAAAGTCTTGAACGGGGCGTCCGGTTTAACCGCGATGATGGTCGGACTGTAATTAACACGGCATACCACTTCATAGTCCTCCGGGCCTTTGGAGCGTTTCTCAATGGCATGGAGACCCGTATTCCATGTCGTAGCACCGGCCAGTAGCGTATATCCGTCGGGCTTTGCATTGGCCACGAAATTAGACCCGATGGCACCGCCCCCTCCGGGTTTGAGTTGCACGACAATGGGCTGCCCCAAATAATCGGCTGCAACGCTTGTCACCGCACGCATGATCAAATCTGATGCGCTTCCCGCTCCTGAAGGGACAATGAGTTTTACCGGTTTTGTAGGATAGTCTCCGGCCAGGACCCAATGGGAACTGAATAGGACGAGTACCATGAATAAAACAAATACCAAACCCTTGCTCTTAATGAATCGATGATGCATGACTTTCCTCCTTCCTTTCTCCAGAATGGCCGGCTTTAGGCAACCACCCGGCCAGGGTTAAGGTTTCCCGAGAACGGTCACAGTTCCCAGGGCATGGGGTCATTGAGCTTCTCTACACCTCCGGGTACGACCACGACATCATCCTCAAATCGTATCGTAAACGCTTCATGCCGTACGCCGCCTGAAACGGCGACGGTCATGCCACTCTCCAGTTTCAGATCCAAATCTTCAACATGGGGTGGATCATGCATAGGGCCGAGGCCGAGGCCGTGTATCGTCACACCGCCCAGGCACTCACCGTTGGAAGGCAGGGCACCTTTCTTTGTAATGTAGCCGGCCTTTTTCATCTCATTGCGTCCCAGGTTCTGGATTTCACCGAGGGTGACACCCGGCTGCATAAATTCAATGACCTTTTCGTGGGTCTTGACAATATCATCCGCGATCTTTTTCTGGGCATCCGTCGGTTTTCCCACGACCCAGGTCCGGGTCAGGTCGGAACCGTATCCTTTGTATATGCATCCGATATCGATCATCACAAGGTCATTCTCTTCAACCTTTTTCCAGTTGGCGCCAAAAGCCCGATGATTGGCTGTTCGAATACCGGACTGACACATGGTTTCAACTTCTCTTATTGCTCCCCTGCGTTTCATCTCGATCTCGGCTGCTGCTTGAATCTCGCTCTCCGGGACCCCCACCGCCGCAGTCTCCTTGCCAGCAATCAGACCGGCTTGAGCAATCAAAACCGATTCCTTGATCAGGTCTACCTCTTCAGGCTCTTTGATGATCCTGGCGATCTGAAAAATCTCGTCAGCCTCAACAAATTGGGCCTTGGGAAGAGCAGCCTGGAGCTTTTTGAAAGTGCTGACAGTACAGACCAGCTCTTCAATTCCAATTCTGCCTGCCTCCACCCCTTTCTCCCTAAGGACTTCTGCCGTGTATTCCTGCCAAGTCAGTTTTCCAAAGGGCTCCCGGTCCACAAATCTTACATCTTCGATCCAGGTACCCTCCTTCAAGCCATTCCCTGTCAGGTATGTTATGAGAAAGACGGGGTCTGCATTTCTGTCCCTGAAAAGGACCAAGGGCGTTTCCGTATGGACGACGTTTTCTACGGGATACCATGGCATATGTTGATACATGCCGGAGATATAATACTGGTTGGGCCACAAGTGGACCAGGATGGCATCCATATTGCGCTCATCCATCAGATTTCTCACCTTTTCAAGGCGGCTCCCATAATCAAAACTCGTGTTAAAAATGTTCATCACACTCACCTGCCTTTCTCTATATTTAAATTGGGACATCCAGGGGGTCTTCCCTGAATTTTTAAGCTTTTTCCCATCGAAGACGCGGGACCCCTTCCTGATCTTTGACCATACCTATCCAAACGGGATTACTCCCTGGAAATCCCTCCCCCGGGGAAAGACAGGAACGAGGGCATTTTTGCTGTGATTATTTTTTTAAGGTCTTGGCAAATGCCTTGAAATCTTCGTATTCAGCCCTCCAGACCTTGGCAAACTCATCCGGCCCTAAATAATCGATGCTGTCTCCGTAGCGTTTCATCATTCTTTTAAAGGACGTGTCGTCTGTAATCTTCTTGAAAACGACCCCAAGTTTATCAACGATTGGACGAGGTGTTCCTTTTGGAGCCAAGACCCCCCGCCACATACGAGAAACAAAATCGACACCCTCCTCCTCCTCAAAGCTCGTCGGGACATCCGGGATGAGAGGGTGACGCTCCTTGTCCAGCCAGAGCATGGGGATGAGCTTTCCTGTGGGCTTAAATGGAAGATACATAGCGACCAGTGCACCGCCAACATCGCTATGGCCTCCAAGGACGGCTGTAAACTGGGCTCCACCACCCTGATAGGGGACAATTTTGACGGAAATCCCTTTCTCGTTCATCATCTTTCTCCAAAAAAAATCGTCTTGGATGTAGCGGCTCCCGGTCCCTATGATCAGCTCGCCCGGATTGGCCTTAATCCAGGCCATCAGTTCCTTGAAGTTCTTGAAAGGCGCATCTCCCCTGGCGACGATCATGATTGAATTATAGTTGATCCGGCAGATCGATACCAAATCATCCGGGCCCTTGGACCGCCCTTCAATAGCCGGCGTGGCACTGCTCCACCCAAGACCGCCCCCCAGAAGTGTGTAGCCATCCGGTTTGGCCTTGGCCACGTAATCGGATCCGATGGCCCCACGCCCGCCCGGCATGAGCTTGACGACCATGGGTTGCCCCAGATAATCCGCCGCTACACTGGTCACTGCACGGAATGTCAAATCGTGACCTCCTCCGGCCCTTGACGGTACGATGATGGTTACCGGTTTACTCGGAAATTCATCAGCAAAAAGGCTTTGGGGGATGAGAAGAGCCAGAAAAAACAGAGCCACAATCGCCATATTAAATCTTTTCATCTGAAATGCCATGATCTTCCTCCTTCCATTTTTAAATGAGGTTAACAGCCTTTGCTGCAGCCTTTTTCATGACCTGCCAAACAAAAGGCCTTGATTGCGCAGCACCATTTCCTATATGATTCCCCTTGAGCAACATCCTTTAGAAATCGTCTTCAGAGTACGACGGGTAACTCCTTCCCCCATCCAAGGGAGAAGAAGATACGGATAGTATGTTACAAACCAAGGATCATAATCTCCTCTAAAGAGCAAGGTATGCTCATTTTAAATAGGCTTTCGATGTGCTTACCTCCTAAATAGAGGTAAAGATTAATAAATGGAAGTTGAATTTCAATTTGAAATTTATAAGGCTACAAAGTCACCTGAATTTTTGGTAGCTCCATTTGAATCAAGGCTTCAGAGATCTGCCTGCCTACCCGCATAACCGGAGCAGCCAATGTGTTCTCAATTTCTTCTTTACTGTAACGGGAAGTTGAAACAGCTACACCGATCGCTGCAATGGCTTCCTCTCGTTCATTAACTATCGGCGCTGCGATCCCACAGATTCCAATGGATAATTCTTCGTTGTTGATTGCAAAGCCTACGGACTTCACTTTTTTTAACTCCTCCACAAATTCATCACGTGTTGCGATAGAATGAATCGTGAGTTGGCGAAAATTCATATTCTGTAGAATCTCCAGCGTCCTT
>JAQYVK010000190.1 GCA_030145585.1 Desulfatiglandales bacterium
GGAGATCACCCCATCAAAAGAAATCGTTTGGGAGTGCGCGACGTATGAAAAGCTGGATCCCGAAATCGACATTCTCTGTCCATGTTGCCCCCGTGACAGGTTTACGAACTTAAACGCCCTTTACGAACTCCCTGATGGGGACATATTGGTCAGTTTTCGGCTAATCGACACAATCGCCATTATTGACAAAGCGAGTGGTGAGTTCAAATGGAAGTGGGGTCCGGGCGAAATCGCGCATCAGCATAATCCCACGCTGTTGGAAAATGGGAATATTTTGCTGTTTGATAATGGCGCACATCGAAAAGTCACTTGGAGTAATTATTCCCGCGTTATTGAGATGAACCCTAAAACTGGTGAAATAGAATGGGAGTACAGGGCAGATCCTCCGGGCGACCTTTATACATTTGTTTGCGGGGGTGCCCAGAGATTGCCCAATGGGAATACCCTGATTTGTGAGACATGCATGGGGCGGTTTTTTGAAGTGACGCCTAAAAAGGAGGTGGTATGGGAATATGTCAATCCTTTCTATTTCGATCATCACCTCTACGGCCGGAATAACATGGCCTTCCGTGTCTACCGATATGGCCCTGACTTCCCTGGCCTCCAAGACAAAGATTTGGATCCTGAAAGATTTAATGCCATCAACAGGATTTATGGATAAACTTTAAATACCATAAACCATCCTCTTCTCTGATGTTCCAAGCTATGCTATACGGGAAAGAGGGTTTGCTTTTTCTCTCTCCTGCTCTCCTTCGAGTCTTTGCCTCAGGGTCGCAGACTGTGAGAAGTGAAAAGACCCTTTTAGGGGTGATTGGTTATCGAATCTGCGGGTGTCTGCGTAAATCTGCGTCCTAAAAAAACAGAGAGAAGGGGCTATCATATGAAGGAATATCGCCTGATCGGAAAACGGCTTCCCCGTATAGACGCTAGAGACAAAGTCAAGGGAAGGGCCCTATACACCGATGATATATCCATGCCCGGGATGCTCTACGGACTCATCCTCCGAAGTCCTTACGCACATGCGAAGATCGTCAAGATCGATACGTCCCGGGCATTGAAATTGCCGGGCGTCAAAGCTGTCGTGACCGGGGAGGACACGGCCAAGGTCAAATTCGGCGTCATATCCCGATCACGCAAGTTCATCGATGAATATCCCCTGGCGGTTGATAAGGTCCGGTTCATTGGCGAGGAAGTGGCAGCGGTGGCAGCCACCGATCCGGATGCGGCTATGGAAGCCCTTGACTTGATCGAAGTGGAGTATCAGGAACTCCCTGCGGTTTTTGATCCGGAAGAAGCCCAAAAACCGGGGGCCCCGCAGATACATGAGCACGCGCCCGGAAACATCAGTCGTGAGCATCACATGAAAAAGGGGGATCCTGATCGGGCCTTTAAAGAGTGCGATCTGGTTCGGGAGGATACCTTTACTACTCAGTCTGCCATCCATGCCTATATGGAACCACGGGCGGCCCTAGCGAGTTGGGACCTGACGGATAAGCTGATGGTCTATACATCGACCCAGACGCCTTACTACGTTCAGCAACATTTGGGCCGGACCCTCGGTATGAACCCGGATAACATCCGCATCATCAAACCCTTTGTCGGTGGTGGCTTCGGCGGGAAATCCGACGGTCTGTCCGCCGTGGAATTCAGCGCGGCCCTGCTCTCGAAACATGCGGGGCGACCCGTCAAGATCGTGTGCTCGCGAGATGAGGAATTTACGGCGGCCCGGAGGAAACACCCTGCCAGCATAACCATGAAGACCGGGGTCAAGAAGGACGGAACCATCGTGGCCCGACAGTCCAGGGCCATCCTGGATGGCGGCGCCTATTGTAGCCTCGGTCCATTGACGACGGTCCTGATGGGCACCTTCCAAACCTTACCCTTTCGATTCGAACATTTTCAATATGATGGCTATCGTATCTATACCAACAAGCCCCCATGTGGGGCCATGCGTGGCCATGGCGGGCCCCAGGTCCATTTTGCCCAGGATGCGCAGTTGGATATGATTGCAGAAGAATTGGATCTCGACCCGGTGGAGATGGCCTTAAAGAACGGCCTGAAAACTGGGGACGAGTCGGCAGCAGGGTTCAAGATTGTGAGCTCCGGCTTTGCAGAGTGTTTGAGAAAGGTCTCTGAGGCGGCGGATTGGCAAGACAAGAAGCGCACCGAGAAAAATGATCCCAAAAAGGCCTACGGTATCGGCCTGGGTTGCGGCGGCTTTCCGTCGGGAGCTGGATTCTACTTCAATAAGACCACATCTGCCCATTCCTCAGTGATCATCAAAGCGGGAGAAGGGGGCGGTCTCAGTGTGCTGACCGGGGCTTCGGACATCGGTCAGGGCTCCGACAGCGTTGTGTGTCAGATTGTCGCCGAGGTGTTGGGCCTTCCTATCGAAGATATTCATATCACCAGTGCGGACACCGAAATCACCCCCCCCGATATGGGCACGTACTCCAGTCGTGTAACGGTGGCGGCCGGCAACGCTGCACTTAATGCAGCCAAGGCGGCCAGGGAGGCACTCTTTAAAGTAGTGGCAGATAAATTTGAAGCCAGTCCGGATGATCTCTTGGCAGAGGAACAGAAGATTTTTGTGAAGGGGAGTCCCGAAATCTATACCTCTTTTGTTGATGCCGTCAATTTGTATCAAAAAAAGAATCAAGGATCTCCATTGGTGGTCAAGGGGTCCTATAATTCACCGGATCCCCTTTCCCCCACGTATAGTTTCGGGGCCTACATTTGCGAGGTGGAAGTAGATCTTCGAACAGGCGAACTCACGGTGCTCCGTTACACCGTGGGTCATGATTGTGGCCAACCCCTCAATCCTATGTCCGTTGAAGGCCAAATCGAAGGTTGTATCTCCATGGGGATGGGCTATGCTATTTCGGAAGACCTGCGTTTCGACGGCGGTCAGACCCTAAATCCATCCTTCTTGGGCTACGCCATGCCGACGGCCAACCAGATGCCGAAAATCGAGATCACCCATGTGGTTACCGATGACCCTCACGGCCCTTTCGGGGCGAAAGAAACCGGAGAGGGGAGCCTGGACCCCGTTGCCCCTGCGATAGTCAACGCGGTCTATAATGCAACAGGTGTAAGGATCAAGGATCTTCCCATAACGTCGGGAAAAATTTTACAAGGACTGAAGGATAAGGATAGGTAGTATGGAAAAGGAACTGTTAGAACTGACCGTGAACGGTGAAGTACAAGAGGTGGCGGTCAAACCGAACGATACCCTCCTGGAGGTTGTGAGAGATAACCTTGGGCTCATCGGAACAAAGGAGGCCTGCGGTGTGGGTGAATGCGGCGCGTGTACGGTCTTGATGGAAGGAAGACCTGTCCTATCCTGCCTCACCCTGGCCCTGGATGCGACCGAGCAGGAGGTCACCACCATTGAAGGCCTCTCTACGGGGGAGGACCTTGACCCCATTCAGGAGTCATTCATCCAGTATGGGGCTGTACAGTGCGGGTTTTGCACCCCCGGGATGATTTTAACCGCGAAAGAACTGTTAGGCAGGGACAAGAACCCGGACGAAGCAGAAATCAGGGAGGCTATTTCGGGGAACCTGTGTCGCTGCACGGGCTATGCAAAAATCGTCGAAGCGGTCCAGGCCGTGAAATAAAAAAATATTAGACAGGATCAACAGGATTTAAAATTATGTATCTTGTTCACTACTGTCTTAAAACTTAGTGCTGAGTTCAAGGGAAAAACTCCCCCCTTTTGTGAAGGGGGGACTTTAAGGATTCGACCTAGTAAAAAGTATAAAATCAGGAGTCTATATTGTGACAGGATCGGGATTAAAGAAAAACAAAAAATCTTGTCAATCCTGCTTGCCTCGCCATAGCTGTGGCTTTAGCGACGGCGGGTTAATCCTGTCAAAGAGGTAGTTTAAAATGAATAGCAATCGGCTTCCCAGGCTCAAGTATCACAGTCCGAAAACGATTGAAGAGGTCCTTAAAATCAAGCAGACATTTGCGGACGACACCGTCATCTTGGCCGGCGGTACGGATGTGATCCCCATGTTGAAACGACGAAACGTTTCTTGCGGACATGTGATTAACATCAAAAGGATCAGGCCATTAAAGCAGATTTCCTTCGACGAAAAAGAGGGGTTGAGAGTCGGAGCGGCCGTGACCCTGCGTGAGGTTGCGGACCACCCGGTGATTTCGAATGCCTACCCCCTTATGGGCAAGGCCGTTCAGTCTGTGGCTTACAACCAGATCAGAAACATGGGCACGCTTGTGGGCAACATCTGCGTTGATAACAAGTGCACCTACTTCAACCAATCGGCCTTCTGGTGGCAATCCCGACCGGATTGTTTCAAAAGAGACGGAGACTGTTGTTACGTCATCAAAGGCGGCAAGCAGTGTTATGCCTTGTCGGCTGGGGACACGGTATCGGCGCTGATCGCGCTGGAAGCTTCACTGGCCATCGTTGGTCCGGAGGGGGAGCAACGCCTACCGTTAGAGGACTTCTATACCGGCGACGGTAAAAAACCCCAAAAATTGGATCACAATGGGCTCGTTACCGCCGTGCTTATCCCACCGCCCATAAGTGGCTGGAAAGATGGGTTCCTGAAAAAAAGTCAGCGGGGGTCTGTTGACTTTGCCATAGCCACCCTTTCAATCCGATTAAGAAATAATGGGACCGGTCTTGAAGATGTAAGAATCGCCTTAAACGGGGTTTCATCAAAGCCCATCAGGGCCAAAGGGGCTGAACAGTATTTAATGGGGAAGCCCCTTGATGATGAAACAATAAGCGAAGCCGCACGCATTTTATTAGGAGAGACAACACCGCTCTCATCGATCGGAACCTCCGTCCAGGTCCGACGGCGCACCATTGAGGCCATGTTCACCGACCTGATAGAGACAATAGAAGGTTGAATATGAACCAGAAGAAACAGCAACCAAGGACGATGAAGTGACAAAAATCAATGCATTAAAAAAATTACTCGTAACATGCTCAATTTCATAGAAAGGAAATCGAATGTATTTTGGTCACGTTCCAGAGATTTGGGAGAATTTTCCCCAATTGGTCCCGGGACTCATGGTTGTGGATGGCATTCATCAGAACGTCGATGTGGAAAAATACCTTCAGCCCAGGTATGAGCAGGCCCGTGAGCGATTGAGTCGAGAAAAAGAGTCACAAATGCCCGAAATTGCAGCC
>JAQYVK010000191.1 GCA_030145585.1 Desulfatiglandales bacterium
ACTATCTTGACCGGTCGGCCTGTCTTTTGAGCCAGTTTAACGGCAGCGAAATCCACATCAAAGGGATCATGTTTCCCTGAGAAGGCCCCCCCGACAAATGGATTGATGATTCGCATTTTGGCCAGGGGGATCCCAAATGCCCGGCACATGTGGCGCCATGTGATGTAGGGGCTTTGTTTAGACCCCTGTAGAAGAATCCTACCTGACGGATCCATTTCCGCCAAACAAGCGTGTGGCTCGATAAAACCGACCGTCACCCGCTGTGAGCTAAACCTTTCCTCTTTAATAAGGTCCGCTTTACTGAATCCTTTTTCTACGTCCCCAAAGATGAAATCGGAAGAATAAGCGACATTGCTCTTCTTGAATTCATTCACCGCCGGTGCATCTGGTTTCAATGCGTCTTCTGCTGTCAAGACGACAGGCAATTCCTCATATTCCACTTTAATCAGATCAAGGGCCTCTTCGGCGGTGTCTTCGTCCATCGCAGCAACGGCTGCAACGCCCTCACCAAAATGGTGGACTTTCGTGATGGGCATAGGGAGTTGATCTCTCGTGTCCGGTCTGGTGCCGAACGGCTCTCCCGGGAAATCCGCCCCAGTAATGGCCGCCATGACACCTGGAAGCCTCTCTGCTTTGCTCGTGTCAATATTGAGAATTTTTGCATGGGCATGGGGGCTTCTTAGGAATTTCCCATGCAACATGCCTGGTGCAATGAGATCTCCTGCGAATCTCGCCGTACCCGTGACCTTTACCCTCCCGTCAGTCCTTTCCACGGATTTTCCAACAACGGAATACTCTCCCATAACTCTACGCATCCTTTCTTTGACCGATCATTCTTTCTGTAACAACCCTTCAATGGATTTTAAAAGACCATTTATCCGCCCCCTTGAGCCAAGACCCTGATGGTCACAGTGTCCCCATCATTTAGATATTTCTCTATCCCTTCCTCGAAATCCTGATAAGGGACGTCGTTAATCTCGACTTCCCAGTCATCTGGATCTAGTCTGTCCGCTCCGGGCGCTACATAATCCAGAGGGTCGGGTGACAATTTCGACAAGTTTTCAAGGAATTCTCGCACTGTGACTCTGGAACCGGACAACTCAAAGCTCTCCTCATCTTCAATGCCAGGGATCATAAAATTGGATTTAATCATGATTTTCATGGTCGGAGTATAAGGAAACGGGCTATGTGTGTCAAGGATAGGAGCGGCACAGATTGCTTGGGTCGGGGTCTTTTTATTCCGGCGCTTTGGTTGTCGCTAAAACCTTTTTAATCCGCTCGTTTAAATGAAAAAGGAGATCCAGTTCCAAACCTTCCTTTTCGCGGAGGGGGGCAATTTTATGAGGATTGATTTGATCTGTTACTTTTTTGCAGAGATAATTGATGCAGATGACCTGGCGGGATAGAAGACCGCATCCCTCTTTCCCAAGGAAAAAACAACCTAATGGATCTTGTCTCCGACCGGGGATTAGATGGCCCAATAAAAGGTTGATGAGAAGAAGGAGACCCGTGTACCTATTTTCCAGCCCGGCCCCGCAGCATGATCCCCCATCCTTTTCCTCACAAAGTCTGCAGGATTCAACGATACCCGTATGGGCCATCTCCATGTGTGAGGCACGAATAGCCCCCTTCAGCTCCCTTAAAAGAAAATCGACCTCCTCATCCCGGAGAAGGTCGGCTCCCCTTTCCCGGTGACAATTCTCGGCCCAGGTTATCTTCTCTTCAATGGGACTCTCGATCGGAATTTCTTTTACGGTCATATGGCGTTGTCAGTTTTCGGTTTTTCCTTTTTCTGTTTCCCTTTCTTCTTCTCTTCCTTTTCTTCCTCCCCGAACTTTTTGAGCCCCTCTGCCAGTTTTTTCAATCTATCATTCACCAGAAAGTTGATTGTCCCCTTCGGGTAGGTCCCGTCAGGCTTCAATTCCCCAGCCTCTTTACCTGTCAGAATCCCGATGCCTTCATCAATGGTTTTTGCCGAATAGATGTGAAATTCCCCTTTTTTGACCGCCTCCACCACATCCTTTCGAAGCATCAGGTCTTTGACATTGCTCTCCGGTATCATGACGCCCTGTTGTCCGGTCTGTCCCAAATGACAGCAGCAATCATAGAATCCTTCGATCTTGTGATTGACCCCACCGATGGCCTGAACCTCGCCCTTCTGGTTTACGGACCCAGTCACTGCTATAGACTGCTTTATGGGAACGCCGGAAAGGCTGGAGAGGAGGGCGTAGATTTCGGTCGATGAAGCGCTATCCCCATCCACACCGCTATAGGACTGTTCGAACGCAATGCTGGCGCTCATGGTCAGGGGTTTATCTTGGGCATATTTTCTTCTCAGATATCCACCCAAGATCAGGATGCCCTTATTGTGGGTACTTCCCGACATGTCCGCTTCCCGTTCAATGTTGATGATGCCCTCGCGACCCATGGATGTCGTGGCCGTAATTCGAGAAGGCTTCCCGAACATGTAGTCTCCCATGCTATATACAGCGAGCCCATTGACCTGACCTACCGTCTCCCCGTCCACATCGATCATGAGAGTCCCGCGATCAATCATCTCCTGAATGCGTTCTTCAACCCTGTTGGACCGGTAGATCCTGGCTTCAATGGCCTTATCCACGTGCTTTTCCCGAACCAGAGACTCCCCTTCCTCACCGGCCCAGAAATCGGCCTCACGGATGAGGTCGGTTACCGCAGGGAAACTGGTCGATATCTTCTCCTGCCTCCCAGTCATGCGAACCGCATGTTCGACCAGTGCAGCCACCGCCGTACTGTCCATGGGTTTCAGCTTATCCTCATCGTTTTTCATTTTGATGAACTCTGCAAATTGACGGATAGAGTCATCGTTTTTATCCATAGAATTGTCAAAATCCGCCCTCACCTTAAAGATCTTTGGAACGTCCGCGTCATAATGCTGGGCCACGTGATACATGTACTCATCAGAGATAATGACCACCTTGATATCCATATCTATGGGTTCCGGTTTTAAACCGCTGGTGGTAAACAGGTAAAAAGGATCATAGGTCTCAATCTCCATCTGCTTGGTTTTCAAAGATCTCTTAAGCGCCGGCCAAACGCCCGGCTCCATAACGGCATCCAGAAGATTCAGGACCAGATAGCCCCCATTGGCCTTGATAAAAGATCCCACCTTGATTTTACTGAAATCTGTCTTCCATACCCCGCTTCGATCAACGACCCTCTCAATACTTCCAAATAGGTTACGATAAGTGGGGTAGGACTCGACCAGAACGGGAGGACCCTTTTGATCTCCATTTTCCACCAAGAGGTTGATCTGATAGGGATGAAAAGGATCGCCCTCAGGCTGCATCAGAGGCATGCCCGGTATGGCCGGCTGGGCCTGGGGAAGAAAGGCCTGGAGATTCTCGGTCATGTCATCGAGCATGTCCGCGAAGTATTGATCAATCTTTTTGTTATTATATCTTTTTTTTACGGGAGTTGCGACCTGTGTGGCTACTTTCTCGAACATGAGGCGGTCCATCTTCTCTACATTCTCCTGGACCCCTTTCTGTAGATCCCTGAGTTCCAGGAAAATCTGATCGACACCCTCCCTCAATTCGGCATGTTTCTTTTTCAAACCCTCGAATTCTTCCTTGGGGAACCTCCCTTTTTCTACCATCCCCTCCACCTGGTCGATATGCACGGGATTCCCGTCGACCAGGGGCATGACCTCGGGTCGTTTGATCTGTCCAGCCTGGACATCAACGAGCGCGAAACCCTCCTCCTTGACTTTCAGTTCAAGATCTTTGAAGAAGGATTTTCCACTCTTCTCATACTCCTGCATGATCTCTTTTTTTCGATTAAGATATTCCTGACTCTCAAAAAGCCGCGGGACATCCTTCTTCAATGTATCAACGAAATCGCGAACATCCTGCTTGAATTTACTTCCCATTCCCGCCTTGAGACGCATGAGAATGGGAGCCTCGGGACTCTTGAAGTTATTGACGTAGCACAGGTCATCCGGCATCTCACCCTCTTTCTTGGCCATCTCTTCAAGCAATTTTTTGACGGTGGACATTCTCCCCGTGCCAGATGTCCCCGTGACAAAAACATTGTATCCAGGTTTGTCTATCCCCATCCCAAAACGGAAGGCCTCCACCCCCCTTTTTTGGCCGATGATCTCTTTGAGAGGCTTGAGGTCCTCGGTAGTCTCAAATGATAATGTCGCAGGATCAAGTCTCCATCTGAGTTTATCAACGGGCACTTCATTAACTGATTTTTTTCTTGGCATCTAGGACCTCCTCATTCCTGTCAGTTGTCTGTCTTGATTTATCTGTCATGGGTTTCATTGGCTCGTTGCAGGTCAATGGTCACCGACCGGGCGGGAATCGAGATGCAACCGGTAAAAAAGGACCTCCCCCACATACAGCCCAACCTTTTTCCTTCCGGTTCACCATGATGTATATTGAAGAAGACGCTTTGAGAACTCACCACCTGCAACCATAGACTTACTTGATCCTGATTCTGATTGCAGGTGCCGACATCTCCTTACATTTCGGCAATACGATGCTTAAAACCCCTTTCTTATAGGTGGCATGAACATCATCTGCGACAATCTTACAGGGGAGATGAAGGGATCGGGAGAAAAACCCATACCGTCTTTCCATCCTGTGGTAATCTCCCCTTTCCTCGTTATCTCCCTGTTTCATCTCTCCTTTGATGGTGAGAATATTCTCATTGATGGATATTTCTAGATCATCTGGATTAATTCCCGGGACTTCAGCCCTGATGATCAAAGTCTCCTCCGTCTCGGACAGGTCAATCGAGGGCATTTCTCTCTCTATACGTGTTGAGAGAGGCATACCGAAGTCGTCCCACAACTTGTCGAAAAGACGGTCTATATCCTTTCTCAGTTTATTGATCTCTTGATTTTTCCATAAGATCAGCCCTGCCATGATTTATCCTCCTATTTGAACGCCTAAAGGGTTGCGATAAATCCAATTATTACCTCCATATTAGAAATTACCCTTACAATATGCAAGAGATTTTTACCCTTTTCCGTCCCCACCCGGTTTTCAAATATTCCTCTGGCCTTATTTCCCCAAATTACCCGTTTATCCGATAAAGAACCCTCACTGAATAAGAAGGCACCTTTAGCCCATGCATCCCCACTTTTACAAAATCCCATCAAGAATGAGCGGCGGCCCCCGAAAAACCCCTGATTCCAACAGGTTGGGAAAATTCAGCCCAATCTCCCCTTTTTTCCTTATATGAAGGCATGCAGTATTGATTGATGGTTTCGCTTTCTGAAGAGAAATCGAGGATTGGAGGTAAAGAGGATTGGCATTCTATTGACAAAAAACGGTCGGAAGCTCTTGATATTATTTGCGATAAGGGCTGAAAGTATATATAACCTGTCTCAACACAGGTTCTATTCAAACGATCGGGAGTGGGGTTTGGACAAAAAATTCATAGCATCATCGAGCAAAGACGCACCCAGATTTTTTTACGGTTACGTGATCGTTTTCGTGGCATTTTCGCTTCAGGTCTTTGGTTGGGGCGTATTTAACAGTTTCGGGGTCTTTTTCAAACCTTTGGAGACGGAATTTGTCTGGTCGCGGGCAGTGGTCTCTAGTGCTATGTCATTTGGTTTTCTGGTTGCGGGGTTTGCCAGTATTCTTATGGGAGAGTTGAACGACAGGTTCGGTCCAAGGCTGATCATGACAGGAGGCGGTGTCCTGTTGGGGTTGGGTTATCTATTGATGTCAACGGTATCTGCATTGTGGGAGTATTATTTATATTGCACGGTCATTATCGGCATCGGAATAAGCGGCACAGATGTTGTCGTCCTATCTACGACAGCAAGATGGTTTATTAAAAAACGGAGTATGTTGACCGGTATTATTAAGGTGGGTACGGGTGTCGGCATGATGGTTATGCCCCTCTTCATAAACCGACTCGTCACCAACTACGGATGGCGAACCTCTTTTTTGATTCTGGGTGTGATCATCTTAATCTTTTATGTGGCCCTTTCTCAATGCCTGGTGCGAGATCCAGCCAAAATGGGGCTCTCTCCGGACGGGGTGAAGGATGAAGAACCTGCAAACCATACGTCAGTGGAGGTGGGTCTTACGATCAAGGAAGCCGTTCGAACATCACAGTTGTGGAAAATATGCGCTGTATATTCTTTTCTTATGTTTTCTATAGCCACGATTATGTTTCATATTGTTCCTATTGCCATTGATCTCGGGATTTCGGCGGCCAATGCCGCCAATGTCCTTGCAACGGTGGGTTCTGTAAGCATCGCCGGCAGGTTTGTGATGGGGGCTGCCGGCGACAAGATTGGGACAAAATCTTCCCTGGTGATTTGTTTTCTGTTTTTATTGTCAGGCCTGATCTGGTTGCAGTTTTCGACGACACTTTGGATGTTATTGCTGTTTGCTGTGATACACGGTTTTGCCCACGGCGGTTTCTTTGCGCTGATTTCACCTCTTCTGGCTGATTTTTTTGGTACCCGCTCACATGGCGCCATATTCGGTGTGCTGACATTCATCTCCGGGATAGGTTCTGCAGTAGGGCCTGTCATGGCCGGGTATATGTTCGACACAACAGGCAGCTATGAACGCGTATTTTTAGTCTTAACCGGAATGAGTATCGCAGGGCTTGTCGCCACATTTTCATTAAAACCCATCATTCGAGAATCATGACGAGGCTGTGCTATGCACAAAATTTTCTATGAGGCTTCCTGAAGTGACGACCGTACCAAAAAATTTTCTAATGTTATTCAGGGTTGCTGCATGCTCCTCTTCATCATAGGCACCACAACAATCTTCTACGAAAACAACATTGTAGTCTCGATTATATCCGTCCCTTGCCGTTGTTTCCACACAGACATTCGTCGCAACCCCCGTGACAAGGATATTCTCAATCCCTTTACTTCGGAGGATGAGATTCAGATCCGTTCCCACAAAGGCGCTGTAACGATGCTTCGTTACGATACAATCGTTTTCCTGCGGTTCTACGGTAAAGAATTGACTCCCAAATTCGTTTGGGGGACAGATCCTCATCTTCTCCCCCGATCCCTCCAATCTTTTCCCCCAGGAGGGAGAATTGGTCCATGGACTGTGGATTGTTTGGATAAAAATAATGGGTATTTCGCATTCCCGGCATTTTCTGATGAGGGTGGAAAGATTTTTTACCGCCTGCTGAACTTGGTCGAGATTCGCCTCTCTGTATTTTGCAAACACACCTTTACTGTGACAAAAATCATTTTGTACATCAACCACGATTAAAGCCGTATTTGAGTTTTGCAGGGGATAGATCCCTAACGTTGTTATATCCGACATTTTATTTTCCTCCACGACGAAAGGTTACTTTCTCTCTGAATCCGGCACAACATTCTTAAGAATAGGAGTCGGAAGTCATACGCCGGAATCCAGAATAGGTACGATATAAAAATGACAAATGTCAAAATCCAAATGACAAATCAAATCTAAATGATTAAATGCCTAAATGATTCCTTGAAGAACCCTGTCCAAATCTCGGGACTTGTCCTGCTGTTCATGAGAACAACCGCTGCCCTGCTGAAGACCTCCTTCAGCCCGACAGCCAGAATTAGCCTGTTTAATTGGGGAGCTTCGCATTTAAATCCTTCTGGCCATTCAGTCTCGTGCATAGCACGATGGATCATCATCGTTGAAAGTTAGAGGTGTTCCATCTATTTCACGTCAAACAGCGCTCGGTTTGGATTTTGATCTTTGACATTCATTTGACATTTGAGCTTTGGCATTTGGAATTAAATACTCATATTTTATAAAAGCTTCGTGTCTTGGTAAACATGGCGCTTGCTTAATTCAGGTTTTCCTTTTTATTACAAGCCCATCATATGGGCAGCCTCAAAAGATTTCTGGCATTCGTTTCAAATATTTGCTTTTTCTCATTTTCATCGATCTCCATCTGATCGATGGCTTCTATGGTTTGCCTCGTGTACCTTTCACCAAACTGACTGTCGTATGGGAAATCACTTCCGAACAACATGTTGTCTACACCACAAAAATCCCGGGTACACATCAGACCGGGCGTATGGCCATAAATGGCCGTATCATAATAGAAGCACTTCTTAAAATAATCAATTGGGGCCCTCGTAAGTCCCTGTTTGTATTTCGCTCCGCGCATCATCTCTGCGTGATCAAACGCCCCAATGATTCTTTGTTCCAAAAAGGGGACCATACCACCTGCGTGGTGTACGATGAATCTCAAGTTTGGGAATTTCTCGAATACCCCGCTAAACACCAAGCGTGTCATAGCCGCTGCTGTCTCATAGGGCCAACCAAATATGTGGAAAATCATCAATCTGGATTTCTTTTCTGTTTTGTAATCTGAAAAGTCCACGGTTCTCATGGGATGGATCCAGATAGGAAGATTGTATTGAGACATCTTCTCATAGATGGGCATGAATTCAGGGGCATCCAGAGGCTTGTCGTTTATTGGCGTATTAAGTTGTGCCCCTCTGAATTTCAAATCATTGACGGCCCTGTCGATCTCCCTGAGGGAGGCATCCACGTTATTTACCGGAAGACAAGCGATCGCTGCCACAAATCTATCAGGATACTTGAGGACCAGTTCCGCCATCCCATCATTTGCCAGCTTTGCAAAATCTGGAGACTTCTCCGAATTGGAAAACTCCTCCACAGCGGGGGAGCTTAGTGTCAATACTTGTATCAGGCCCTCAAATTTATCCATCACCCTAAACCTGTGGTCGAGATCATACATCGTGGGAAGCGTGTCGATGACATCCTGTAAATTAATCCGAGTGTCGGTTAACTTATAGAGAGCATCCTTGTATCCTTTTGGTAGTATGTGCGCTCCTATATCAATCTTCATTTTTCAAGCTCCTAACCTTCATCTATTATCAGCCGGGAAATCCCTAGCATTTCTCGCGCTTCGGCCGGCGAGGCTATTTCACAACCCAATTCTCTGGCAATTCGGACGGTTCTCGCCACCAATTGCGCATTGTTATCCGCCAGTTCACCTTTCTGGTAATAAACGTTGTCTTCAAAACCGACGCGTGCGTGTCCACCCATGAGAATTGACTGTGTGGTTGCCGGCAGTTCATCATTCCCCACACCCATCACGCTGAACATCGCGTCCGATGGCAGGGCATCGACAAGCTGCATCAAAAGCCGAGGTGAATAGCCCATATATGAACGGTTTATGCGGCGCATTCCCATAACAAAATTGTACCAGTAGGGCTTTGTGAGAAGCCCTTTTTCGATGAGATAATAGGTATCCTCCATCACAACCGGATTAAAGATCTCCAGTTCCGGTTTCACGCCCCTTTCCAACATAGCCTTGGCACCAGACTCTATCTCAGGCAGGGTGGTAATATAGAAACTCTCTTTGTCTCCAAATGTGATCATCCTGGGGATGGTAATATCCAATGTCGCCATCTCCGGATTCATTTCAATGGCTTTAATCCTCTTGTCTTTTCCAAGCCGCGGGATGTAATCTGAAGCGGTGCTGTGCTGGATAATGATATCGCATTTTTGTTCTCTTATCCGTTGATCGATCTCACGCAAGACCTCCGGGTCTGAGGTCGGCGCATTTGTTTCCCTTGCCCTGGCATGGATGTGGACGATACTGGCCCCTTCGTTCCAGGCTTCATAGGCCGAGTGCGCAATCTCCTCAGGTTGTAAAGGCAGATTGGGATTCGCTTCCTTCCCCTGAAACCCGCCGGTTGTGGCCACCGTTACGATTAATTTTTCTGTCGTTCTAAGCTCCCTCATTTTTTCGCAGCCTTTCTTTTTCCCGGTTCTTGAATCAAATAGTCCTGAGGATGAGGACGCGCCCCAAGAAGCTCACATAATATTTTTGTACCGAAAAAACGTCATAAAATCAAGCCCATATTCGATGCCACTGTGACATGTGACTGTTTGAAGCCGATATGCTAATATTTGAATAACCCAAACCACAGCCTTCCGCCGGATGGTCGATTTCCGGGTTAAACTCACATCTCAATGGAGAAAAAAGATGGGTAAATATCTAATCCTCGATATCGGAGCCGGAACCATAGACATCCTTTATTATGACACCAACTCCAATATTCACTATAAAGCGGTTGCCAAATCTCCTGTCCTTTCCCTGGCCGAACAGGCTTCCCGCCTTTCCGGGGACCTCCTGATCACTGGTGTTGAAATGGGTGGGGGGACTCTATCAGGGGTATTGAGAGAGCGTGTACAAAAGTCAAAGGTCACCATGTCCGTTTCTTCCGCCGCCACAATCCACCACAATATGAAAAAGGTGCGCTCTTGGGGTATTGAAGTCATTGAAGACGAAGCGGCCGAGGGCTTACGACATGACAACAGGTATAATGCTCTGACTTTGGGGGATCTGGAGCTGGAAAGATTGGAGCACGCGATTGAAGGACTTGGTATTCCATTCACCTTTGATGTGGTAGGGATCTGTGCGCAGGATCACGGAATCCCTCCTGACGGCATATCTCACCTGGATTACCGCCATCAAATCTTCAAGGCCGGTCTCGATGACGCCCCCTATCCTCATACCCTGCTTTTCGGAGATAATGAGGTCCCTGAGACATTTAATCGGCTCAGGTCCATTGCTGAAAGCGCAAAGTCCTTGCCGGCCGATGAGATTTACGTCATGGACAGCGGAATGGCGGCCATATTGGGAGCATCCATGGATCCCCGGGCAAGGGGAAAAAAGAAGATCATGGTCCTTGATGTGGCGACCTCCCATACGGTCGGTGCCGCCTTGGAGGATGGGCAAATCGCCGGCTTTTTTGAATACCATACCCATGACATTACCTTGGATCGGCTGGAGGTCCTGTTGATAGATCTGGCAGATGGGAAATTGAGCCACGAACGCATATTGGAGGAAGGGGGTCATGGCGCCTATGTCCGCAAGGCAATCCGGTTTGAAGCCGCAGAAATCATTGTCGCCACTGGTCCCAAGCGTCGGTTGGTGGCAAACTCCAAATTGCCCATAATGCTCGGAGCCCCTTTGGGAGATAATATGATGACCGGAACTGTGGGTGTTTTGGAGGCCATCCGTAGACGTAAGGGACTGCAGGCGTTTTCCTATCTTTGATATTTCATCGAATGAATACGGAAAGTGACGCCTCTCCGCGCTCCCGAGCGGGGCATCCAGGCGCGGAAGAGTAACGGTTCCCTTGGAATTTTCATAAAAAAAGTATTGCAAAAAGAGGCATAATCAGGATAAAACCAGAGGCGATCTCATCATTGGATGAGGGGATCTTAAGGGAGACAGAAAATGGATATTCTTCAGGATTACTTTCTATGTGATAGCTGCCAGTGTAAGGACTTCAAGCGTATTTATAATTTTTCTCTTCGATTTCATGGGGTCAATTTCTCTGATGACCTTATCTATGATAAATTGGTAGATGAGATATACCAGTGTATTGAATGTCAAAAAACCTTTACAAAAAATCAGATTGAAAAAAGGTTGGCTGAGTTTAGGCAGAAGCGCAAGGGAGAGGCATAAATCTTGAACCTAATTGCAGGTTTAAAAACGACTTCTAGCGTTTCACCTCCTTGCCATAAAACTGGAATTTGTAAGACCCTAATTCAATGGTGTCAAAATCTTTCAACAGGACGCTATCCCTGACGGTTTCACCATTTACCTTTAATTTTGTAATACCACCGGCGTAGGCTATGGTATAACCAGCCGGTCGTCGGCTGATTGTGGCGGCCGTTGCTCCCATGAAAACCCCTGACAGTTTAATCTCCGAGGTGTCCGCTTTACCGATCTTGGTGAGCTTTTTCCTCAGAACGATATCCCCCAAACTCGATCCATCTATGAAACTGACCACCCCTATCTTCTCAGGAGCCCTGACAGCTTTAGGAGGTGTTTTTTGTTTTTTAAGCAGCTCCTTTTGTTTTACTGTATCGAGCATCATGGTCTTGCCAAGGTCTATCTTTCCTGACTTTGCATCTCTCTGGATCTTCTTCTCACTTGCCACAAAAAGGATGATATGTTTCCCGATGAGAATATTGTCTCCATGGGAAAGCTTTTGTGTGACGACCTTTTTATTGTTTACAAAGGAACCGTTCGTACTTTGAAGATCCGTGACAATAAAATCATTGCCCGTCTTATCTATTCTCGCATGGTATCCTGATACGGCGAGGTTCGCTATGACGATCGTATTGTCGTCTTCGCGTCCAATGGTTACGCTATCCTTAAGAAAAGGATATTCCTTAATTACCTGCTTATTGAACGTCAAGATCAGCCTGGCCATGATCCACCCCCTCTATACGGGAATCATTCTTTTATATTTATGGCAGAAAATCGCCATATCCATGAAATCCGTGTTTATATTCTTATCACCTTTCGTATCCCTGTCACAAAATCGGCGAGAAGAGAACCCATCTTATTGATCGGTCCACCTCGACCCGTTTTTATGCCTGATAAAAAAACGGAGACTATGGTTGCATTGTCATGGGCACCACGTTGCAGAACCGTGTCTACGAGTTTGCGGCATAGGTTCGACGGATCCTTATTTTTTTGGGTCATTTCAAATATTTCGTCATCGCTGACCAAGTCTGTAAGACCGTCCGAGCACAACACGAGCCGGTCCTTGTCTGAGGGCTCTATTTCGAAGATATCCGGTTCCAAAGTTTCGGAGGAACCCAAGTTTTTGGTCAAAATGTGTCTGAGCGGCGATGTCGTCGCCTCTTCCTCTGTCATAGTACCCATCTCTACTTGCTCAGAGACGATCGTATGGTCCTTTGATAATCTCTCCAAGTGACCATCCCTTACCATATATATCCGACTATCTCCTACATTGGCAGCAATAATAAGGCTTGGCGTCACGTATAGGATGACAACAGTAGTTCCCATCCCGTGGTACTCCTCGTGCCCCAAGGCCATTTCATAGACCACACGATTGGCCATCCTAATACTACTTAAGATATAATTTCCTATTAAAGTAAGAGAATTGTCAGGGGGGCCGAAGAGTTCGTCCTCGCGCGCTTCTTCTTCAAGCCACTTCCGAACACTCTTGTTGATCATTTCTACGGCGACACGACTCGCCACTTCTCCTGCCAAATGACCTCCCATGCCGTCGGCCACGACATAAAGGCCCAAACTGTCTTCTTTTGAGTAGGAATCCTCGTTGTCCTCTCTTTTCAGACCGACATCTGTAATACCTGAAGCTTTTATCCTCAAATCAACTCCAATCGTGAACTAGGGGAGGCCGAATCATGCCTCGGGAAAGGATTCCTCTCTAAAAGCGTCTCTTCTCATCATCTGATTGATCTTTGAACTGAGCAATCTGATAACCTTTGCCATTTCGCCGGCGCTCTTGAACCGATCATCCCGCTCTTTGGACAATGCTTTATCAATGATCTGGCTGCAGACCTTGGGGAGTTTGGCGTTGAAATCGCGCACAGGCGGATGTTTTACTTGTGTAATTTGATACAATAAGCTGCTCAGGTTCTTCCCCTGAAAAGGCAATTCTCCAGAAAGCAATTGAAAAAACAGGACGCCGAGGGAAAAAATATCTGATTTTTGATCAATTTTTTGTCCCATAATCTGCTCCGGGGACATGTAGTTGGGCGTTCCGAGGATGACACCCGTCTTAGTTCTTGATGAGGAGATGGCTTTCGCGATCCCAAAATCAGTCATCTTCACCCCACCGTTATCCAAGAGCATGATGTTGGCAGGCTTGATATCCCTGTGAATAACTTCTCTAGTATGAGCATATTCAAGGGCATCCGCGACCCGAGCTATAACCTGGAGGATTTTCCTAAAAGAAAGCAGTCTCTTCCTTCTTATAAATTTCGATAGGTCTTTGCCCTCTAAATACTCCATCACGATATATGTGAGATCCTTATCCTCTCCAACGTCATAAATGGTCACAATCGAAGGGTGGGCCAGTTGACCCGCAATTTCCGCTTCCCGGAGAAACCGTCTTTTTATGTCCTTGATGGCATCCTCCTCAAATTCATCAGAAAATCTGATCGTTTTAATGGCCAGATGTCGATTAATTTTGGGGTCAAGGGCCTTATATACGAGCCCCATTGAGCCCGACCCCAAAACCTCGAGCAATTCGTACCGTCCAACCTTTTTTCGTTCTTCCGGGGAGGACTCCTCCACAATATTGTGTTCTTTAAGCCTCCCATGACTTCCGATTGTAGAGGACTTGCTCGACTCCATCAATTTAGGGATACGACGTTCCAGATCTCCGAACCCGTCCTTCTCATTTATATATTCATAAACAGTGAGAGCCTTGTTAATCATTCTTTTCCTCTCATATTCGAGGCCCAACTGAAAAATGATTTTTTTCGTTTCTAGGTCAAGCGGGAGTTTTTGAAATTTTTCATAAGCGAGATCAAGGAGCCCCTGACTTTGAAAGCTGAGACCGAGTAACCGATTTATTTCGATCGATTCCTTGGTATCTCTTTCGGAGGTAACGTATTGGTTGATTGAAACAACCATATAGATTGTTACCAGACAGGCGACGATATAAACCGTTTTGAACCATGCGTCCATCATTACTAATAAAAACGTTCCAGACAGAAGAATGAGAATAGTGAGCCCTAACATCCATCCCAATCTTCTTAGCCATCCTAATCGAGGGAAGAGGTAGGTGGCGAGCACTCCGAGGCACAAAAGAACCAACGTCTCGATGTAGGCCATGTACGGGGGCCGAAAGATAAAATGCTTGTTAATCGTATTGTGAAGAATTCGAGCGATCAATTCGTTTTCGGACATGGAAGGTGAAATGGGTGTTGGAATACTCACGCTTTCACTATTATTGAGCCCAATGAGTACGATTTTGTTTTTAAAAAGAGGAGGAATTTTCTTTGCCTGGAGAATATCTGAAAAAGAGTATCGGGGAAAGTTGTCCTGATCTTTATGAAATCTAATAAGCATTTCTCCATCACTGATGGGAATAGTCCGGTCTTTCAACCGAATCAGGTTTTTATCCACAATGACCTGTCTAGGTTCTTGATTTAAATACGCGATAGCGACTCTCAAAGGGAAGGAGGGGAGAAGAAAACTTTTGTATCTGATAAAGATCGGATGTGATCTGCTTCCCATCTTACCTTCGGAGATTAATTTTCCGTGACCTAGACCGAGTACATTTTGTGCGAGATCTGTGAAGGGAAGAGATATCGAGCGTAAATTATCCACACCATTCAATGAAATGGAGGACCTGCCTTGCATCAACAAATTTCTTGAAAGAATGAGACCCTCTTCTCTCCTCATTTTTTTTGGGCCATATCCCGAATTCTCATAGACCGGCAAAATTACATTTCCACTCAGTAGAACGCTTTCAGCCATTCGCCTGTCGCTGTCAAGTTTTTCTTCTAACCGCGTCAGGTTTTCCATGACCCATTTTGTCATAGGGACATTTTCTTGTTCAAACCCTCTGGCGCCGAATTTGTCACGAAACGCTCTCACCTCCATGAGACCCCGGTTCTGCTGTTCCGCACTAAATGGTATATTCAGACAGATTAACCTCACCCCTTTTTGATTGAGGCTTTGTATCATCTCTGCAATGACAAGCCTTGGCCAGGGCCATGGGCCGATCTTTTTCAGACTCTTCTCATCAATCTCTATAAGGACGATATCATGCGAACCTTTCTGGTCCGAAAAGGTTAAGCGCATATTATTATCCAAAAGAGCTCTCTCTAATTGCTCAAACATCGAAAGGCCAGAAAGAGAAAAAATAACAAATACCAATACAAGGATGAACCCCGGGAGCCTTTTTAGATTTAAGTTCTGTTTAGCCATTTAACTTTATAAAAATATTCTCTAACTTAATCAAATTAAAAGAGAATATATCAAAATAACACTTAAATGTCAAAGTGTTCTGTCATTCTGGATAAAGAATAGCAGAAGAACCCCGAGCTTTTGTCGGGGCTTTTGGCCTTGCAGTTAGAAAACCAGACGGCCATATTTTACGCGAGATGACATAGATAATGGGGGTTTTTTGGTGATAAAAATTAGAGGCTAAATAATTTGGGCCAGCTTGCTCCAAAAAAGGAATGAAGATTGGCCATGCCTGTTTCCGAAACGGTCTATCAAGCAGGAGCATGGCTTTGAATTTAAAGAGAACTCAGTCCTGAAATTCCTGTCATGTGCTGATCTCATACTGCTCCATATGGAAATCAGCCTTTGCTAAGATGATGATTCTCCTATCCAGCCTTTTTTCAAGATCAATGATCGATTCCTGCTCCTCTTCCTTTAAAATACTGTCTATTTCAGGATTCACTTCTACATAGATTCGATCGCCTCCCATTGAGTTTGCGGCCTCCCTCTCGAGGTCACGAAATATCTCAAAGCATAGGGTTCTTTTCGATTTTAAGGACCCGAGGCCCTCGCAGTAAAAACAGGGTTCACTCAATAATCTATTCAGATTCTCCCGCGTTCTTTTCCTGGTCATCTCAATAAGACCCAACTCTGACATCCTTAGAATGTGCGTTTTGGCCTTGTCTTTACTCAAATTCTCCTTTAGGGCCAAAAAGACCCGGTCCCGATTGGCCCTTTTTTCCATATCAATAAAATCAATGACGATCAGGCCCCCGATATTTCTCAAGCGCAACTGAAAAGCAATTTCCTTTACTGCCTCTAGGTTGGTTTTCAAAATGGTCTCTTCAAGGTTCCTCTTGCCTACATAGCTTCCCGTATTTACGTCTATGGACGTAAGGGCTTCCGTCAATTCAATAACGATATATCCCCCGGATTTTAACCATATTTTTTTCTCAAGGGCTCGGGCGATCTCCATCTCTATCCCGTAGGTATCGAAGATAGGATCCTCGCCCTCATATAACTCGATAGAATATATTAGCCCCGGCGCAAAAGTTTCAATAAAGGCCATGATATTCTCATACTCTTCTTCAGAGTCAATGATAAGCCGATCAACTTCACGGGTAAACAGATCGCGTATTGAGCGTAACGAAATGGTCAAGTCCTTGTATAAAAGGCTCGGGCTGGAAGATTTTTCCATCTTTCTTTTTATGCTGTCCCATAATTTAAGGAGGAAATCCATCTCGGATTTTAATTTGTCGGTATCTGCGCCCTCACTGACCGTCCTGACTATGAACCCGTAGCTGTTTGGCCTTATATTTTCAATGATGTTCTTGAGCCTTTCTCTCTCCACCGGATCTTCGATCTTTCTTGAAATTCCGATGTGGTTGACGGTGGGCATTAGGACCAGGTGCCTGCCGGGTAATGAAATATGAGAGGTGAGACGGGCTCCTTTGTTTCCCAAAGGCTCCTTCGATATCTGGACCATGATATCCTGCCCTTCATGGAGTAGATCCTCTATGTGAAGTGAAATCCCCGACAACGGATCGAATCTTTCCATGTCCGGATTTTCAGGCTGAGGGTCATCATCTTCGATACTGTTTTGGAGCATCAGTTTTTCTATTTCCAGAAAGTCTGTATGGACGTCCGCCACATATAGGAAGGCACTTCTGTCAAGGCTCGTGTCGACGAAAGCGGCTTGCATCCCCGGCAGAACCCGGACCACCTTCCCACGATAAATATTCCCCATAAGTTCGTGGCCTGTTTTTCTTTCAATATGGAGTTCAACAACGATCCCGTTTTCGATCAGGGCGACTCTTGTTTCATGGGGTCTCGCATTAATGACTAATTCACTGGGCATGGTAGAAACTCATCTCTCCTTTCCAGGGTCCTAAAAGTTTTCTTTTTTTTAATAGATTCTGCCCTTCCTTATTTATTCCATGACCTGGCCGGTTTTCAATATTTTAATACTTCCCACCTGATGGTCCTTTAGATGAAGTATCCCTTTAATAATATCAGACGGTTTTAACCCGGGTCCGGCCAGATGGTTGATGACCAGGTTTAGATCATGGGGCGGAATATAGCGTATAGATTTTATGAGGGGTCTCGCGTCAACGAGTTGCTCACCTTTTTTCCCCATCTTAAGGATAGGAAAGTGATCTGACTTTAAAAAATCTTCAAGGGAACCTCGTTCAATTTTCAACCCGTTTATGGTTATATTAAAATGGCTCTCCTTTAATTTGGGCCGTTTCACATGATGGGTAATATCCTCAATGGAAACGATTCCAATGCCGTTAGGGAGTTGTTGGCCCAATCTTTCTCTCAAAGAAGTGAGACTTCCGGCCTCGTAGAGTTTAATATCAACTGTCTCATGGATACTCTCCGTGCCGACAGGCAGAGCGGAAGCGAATGAGACCTTAGGCATGGGATGATATCCCTCGGAATAAACAAATTTCAGCCCGGCCCTCCTACATGACCTTATAAATAACCGGACCATCTCCAGATGACTGAGATATCTGGTCGGGCCCGTTTTTGAAAAAGTCAGACGATATTTTTTTATCATCCCGAAATCATTCTCATGCAAAGGCAGTTTCCTATTTTGAGGAGGTGCCCACTCTGCGCAAAGGTTCATATCAATCTGTTTATGATCGCAGACACCGCAAGCAAGGCATTGTTTTCTGCAATCGGGTGTTTCTTTTCCTTGCATAGCCCTTTGCCATTCTTTTTTGAAATACTCTTTTGAGATCCCTGATCGTATATGGTCCCATGGAAGAATTTCATCCTTGGACCTTGATCGATGAAGGTAAAACTCCGGCACCAGCCCCGTTCGTTTTAAGGCCTCCTGCCAGATCTCCATGTCATAGTGCTCCGTCCAAGCATCAAATCTGGCCCCCATCTTCCAGGCCTCTATCAGAACCGGGGTCAACCTTCGATCTCCGCGGGAAAAAATACCCTCCAACCAACTCATTTCGGGCGTGTTCCATTTCACCCGAATGCGGCGGTTCTTTAACCCTTCACGGATCACCCGTATGCGTCTGCGGCTCTCCTCCAAAGTTATTTGAGGCATCCACATAAAGGGGGTATGGGACTTGGGCACAAAGGTTGAAAGACTTACATTTAATTTTGCCCTTTTCCCCCCCCCTTTTGATAAACCGATTATCTGCTTTGAGAGAGAAATGATGTCCTCCAGATCCTTTTCCTCTTCACTAGGAAGTCCTATCATGAAATAGAGCTTCATCAAATTCCAGCCCGCCCCATAGACTTCCCGAGCCGTTTTTATAATATCTTCGTTCGTTAGATCCTTGTTAATGACCCGTCTCAATCTGTCGTTCCCGGCTTCCGGGGCCAGAGTGAACCCTGTTTTCCTGACCCGCTTTATCTGCTCAATCCATTCCGGGTCTAGACTGTCCATTCTCAAAGAAGGGAGGCTGACTGCGATTTTTTCTCGGGATTGTTTATCCATCAAGGTCTTGATAAGCGGACCGATACAGCTGTAATCGCCGGAACTGAGAGACAATAGGGAAAGTTCTTCAAAACCGGTAAGCCGGAGGCCTGTTTCTGCATGCTCAATCACCGAATCAGGATGCCGTTCGCGTACCGGCCGGTAAATCATACCCGCCTGACAGAAACGACAACCCCTCGTACAACCACGAGAAATTTCAATGGCCAGTCGATCGTGAATCAATTCCACAAAAGGAACAACCTGGCTTGTCGGAAAATCGTAAGCATCGATATCCGGAATGATCGCCTTTTCTACCTCCCTGTACTCGGGTATCAGCGCCTCAATGGCATCGATGCCCCCGTGTGGACTGTAATGGGTCTGGAAGAAACTGGGAACGTATATCCCTTTGATTTGAGCCAACCGGTAAAGGACTTCTCTCTTGTCCGCAATTTTTTGTAATTTCGTCTCCCTGACCGTCCTGCAAATTTCAACCGCAGCCTCCTCCCCATCTCCAACCACGAGGGCATCGAAAATGGAGGCGATCGGTTCCGGATTGAAACATACGGGGCCCCCTCCGATGATGAGGGGGAAATCGGGACCCCTATCCTCTGATAAAAAAGGAATCCCGGAAAGATCCAGCATATTCAAAATATTGGAGAAAGAAAGTTCATACTGAATGCTGAATCCTACGATGTCAAAGTTCGATAAAGGTCTGTCTGATTCGATAGTGGTCAGAGGCAGACCCTTGGACCTTAATGTCTTTTCGAGGTCAACCCAGGGACAGTAGGCTCTCTCTGCCGCGATCCACTCTTGGCTGTTCAGGAGATGATAAAGAATCTTTAAACCGAGATGGGACATACCCACCTCGTAAATATCGGGAAAGGCGAGTGCGATGGATACGTCGACCGATGCAGGATCTTTTTTTATTCGATTGATTTCATTACCCAGATAGCGACTTGGACGTGAGATACTTGAAAACCAGGTCTGATCAGGCATGGAAAAAGTTTTATGATCTTTATTATTCATGGAGCACTACCCTTCTAAAAACACCTTACCCTAATGTCGCGTAAAAAACATTGCAAAATGTGTTGAAAGTTAATTTAACATCTCGAAATCAATGCAACTTATTGAAATTAAGTTATTTATTTGGGTTTCAAGTTTGCTGCACGATAACCGGAATAATGGAATGGTGGAATAATGGAATGATGTAATCATGCTTTTGGTGAGATGGTTTAGCCGGAAACATTTGATCTTTTGTATATTCTGTCAATATGATTTCCCCAATTACCCAAGACCCAGTATTCCATTTGGGGTGTATCAGTCGTTTCTTTCTCTATAAACAAATTGGCATCATAGCTCTATGGGTATGGGCATCACTTCAAATTTCAAGACCATTCCCGGCCGATGGGACCAGAATGGATGGGAGGAATATTGTAATTTCCGCACCGCCTTCCGGGTGGGTTTTTCCATAGACCTCACCCTTGAGCCCATTCATAATCCGTTTGACAATGGCCAGGCCCAACCCGGTCCCACCATCTTTGGTGGTAAAGAAAGGGGTGAAAATGTGTCTAAGGGCTTTTTCACTAAATCCTTTGCCCGTATCCCGGATGGTAATCTTTACGGATGTCCCATTGTCTCCAAGAACATGCCTGTCATGAGTCATCTGGGTACGGATATAGAGAGAGCCCCCGTCAGGCATGGCTTCACTCGCATTTACAAAGAGGTTCCATAAGACCTGTTTTATCTGTTCGGGATCGGATTCAACCCTTATATCTCTATAAAAATCGGTCTCCACATGCATTTTTGAAAGCCACTTTTTACTGTTTTGGAAAAGTTCGAGGGAGTCCGCTATCAATTGATCAAGATCAAAAGTTTGCAGGTCGACGGGCCTTGGCCTTGCAAAGAGTAAAAAATCATTAACCAGAAGATTCAGTCTATTGATTTCCCTTAAAATGATATCCATGAGTCGGCTGTCTACCGCATCCCTATCCAGACCCTCTTTCAGCATTTGAATCGACCCGCTGATGGAGGCCATGGGATTCCGAACCTCATGAGCTATCCCGGCTGCGAGTTCCCCGACCAGAGCAAGTCCTTCTACCCTTTTCATCTCCTCCTCAATCCGCTTCATCTCTGTCATGTCCTGGATAATAAGTATCTGGCCTCTTCGTCCCCCTCCCGGGAGGTTCAGAGGGGTCATGGAGAGCCTTAAGATCTTTTTTTCATCCAGCCTCTGATAGGGAAAGTCAATGAATGAAGCCAAATGTTTATTTTTTAGCTCAAGTTTTTCGCCTTTCAGTTCCATGTAACCATCGAGAAAAGGGAATGGTTCAAAAAGGTTGTGACCAATCGCGCGATCGGACTCAAGCCCAAAAATCTCCCTCGCGGCAGGGTTGAAAAGGATTATTCTGTTTTGACCGTCGAGGGCAATTAAGCCTGAGTTCATACTTCCTATGATCCACTCATTGAGGGCCTCCAACTTGACGATATCATCCTGTTTGGCCCTCAATTCAACCTGACTTTTTCTCGCCTGTTCAGACGGATAACTGCTGAGGAAAGCCACGAGATAAAAGGCAGCGATATTGACCACTATCATATAGAAGAAATATAGGTTCTGGTATTCATATGGCTGGCTCAAATGGCCTCCCAGTGGACGAATCACACCAAAATAGTGGAGGTCCAGTAAGAGGCCGTAAAGGATACTGCTACAGGAGGCAATGGTCATGCCGCCCTTGCGGTATAGGATGATGCTTGCATTAATGATCGTAAGAATGTAGAGGAATGAGAAGATACTGTTGATGCCGCCGGTGGAATATATGATGGCCGTTACAAAAAAGGTGTCCACCAGGAGCTGAATATAGGCTAATGTTGTAAGGTTTTTCCCTTTTTTTAGGAAAAGGATGTAGATGAAGGTCAAAAAATAGATGGCGACGATGATGAGATAGTGGGAGGTCTGGATATCACCGAAATAGATTTTTGTCTCTTTCGCCTGGATAAAAAGAGATGCTCCCAGGAGGATTGAGACAAAGAGGACCCTCAAAAACATCAGATTTTGAAGGCGACCTGACAGATCTTCTTTTGGGATATGAAGGCCCTTTTCGACCATATCGACAGGATTAACCCATGGCTGAAGCCATCTGAAAAATGGGCAGATACATGGCTATGACCAGTCCACCGATGGAACCGCCTAAAAACAGCATGAGTAAAGGTTCTAACATAGAGGTTAGGGCGTCTACCGCCGCATCCACTTCGTCGTCGTAAAAATCGGCAATCTTTTCCAGCATGGTGTCCAGGGCCCCAGTGGCTTCCCCCACGGAGATCATTTGTACCACCATACCGGGAAAGACATCATTCTCCGAGAGGGGTTCAGCAATGGTCTGACCTTCAGCAATGCTTCCCCTGACTTCGTAAATGATTTCCTCGAGGACGACATTCCCGGATGTCCTTGCAACGATATCCAAAGCATCCAGAATGGGCACCCCACTGCTTATCATAGTCCCGAGAGTCCGGGTGAATCTCGCGACAGCAACCTTTTTGAGTAAATCTCCAAAAACGGGCAGCTTGAGCGCTACGGTGTCCGTCACTTTCCTACCGCTTTCGGAAGCCCTGTATTTTTTAAAGGCAAAAACCAGAGCAACTAGGGCCAGGATGACCCAATGAATGTTGCCCTTCAGAAATTGACTCATATCGACGACGAGTTGAGTGGGAACCGGCAATGCAGATCCAAAACTTTCGAACATTTCCTCAAAAACGGGGATGACGAAAATCAGGATGACGGCGATCACGATGACCGCAATGGCCACAACCACGATAGGATAGGTCATGGCACCCTTTATCTGAGATTTTAGCTTTTCAGATTTTTCAATATAGTCTGCCAGACGCCTAAGGATATTATCCAGGATACCGCCCACCTCACCGGCAGCCACAAGATTCACGAAGAGTGAATCGAAGACCTTGGGATGTTTTTTCATCGCCTCAGCTAAGGTGGAACCGCCCTCCACATTCTTCGTTATTTCTTTAAGAATGGCCTTGAATGTTGGATTTTCCATTTGTTCCGCGAGAATTGTAAGCCCTTGGACCAGGGGAAGGCCTGCATCAATCATGGTCGAAAATTGCCTGGTGAAGATAACGAGGTCTTTATTCGTGACCTTAGGCTGCAAAAAAGCCACATTTTCAAACAGATCCTTTGGTTTGAGTTTCAGTTTTTTTATCGTGAAATTACGCTTTTTGAGCTGACTTAGGGCTATTTTTTCATTGGCAGCATCAAGTTCTCCCTTGAGCTTTCTGCCCTTTTTGGTTTCTGCTACCCATAAATAGACAGGCATTAAAAATCCCCTTCCAGACCATCCTGACCTAACTTTAGAAGGCCCTTCATTATTTTAACCGATCCAAATCTCTATAACATATAGATTAATTAGTTATATTAATGAAAAATGCATAAAATGTCAAGAATTCTGAAACCCTAAGGACATTATTGCCGTCTGTCCTCGGCGTTTAAGACCCCTGTAGTGGTATTGCAAAATTCTCACCGGAAAGACCCATTCCCTTCCAGAAATTTCATTCCGGCCAACAAATTTCAAAAAATCCATTTCTTGACGGGTACCAGTTTATTCTTGACAACCGCATCATATTCAATGTTATATGTTTGCCACATTTGAAGATTCCGTTCTGGAAAGCTTATTCGAAATCTGATGGGGTTCAAGGAACCTAAATCAAGGATAAAAGGAGGGATATGTTGTGAGTGATGTGACTGCACCTATGGGAGGCAAAATAATCGACATTAAAGTAAATGTGGGTGATACGGTTAGTGAGAATGATGAAGTTGTGATCATCGAGGCTATGAAAATGGAGCTACCTGTTGTTGCGACGGCCTCCGGAACAGTAAAAGAGGTGAAATTCAGTAATGGAGATGCCGTGGAGGCGGATGCGGTTCTAATTGTACTGGAATAATTTGTTAGGAAAAAGGCCCAGGCATTTTGAAAGATTTCTTGGCCTTGTATCCTCCCCATGAATATTGAAGAAAAGATCAAAGAGCTCGAAAGGAGAAACCTCGAGGCAAATCTTGGCGGAGGTCAAGCTCGTATTGACCAGCAGCACGCCAAGGGAAAAATGACTGCGAGGGAGAGGATTGAATATCTCCTGGATAAGGACAGCTTCCAGGAGTTAGATAAATTTGTGGTCCATCGTTGCCATGACTTCGGGATGGAGAAAAAGAAGATTCCCGGTGATGGTGTGGTGACCGGGTACGGGTCAATAGATAATCGGAAGGTATTCCTTTTCTCTCAGGATTTCACGGTTTTCGGGGGATCATTGAGCGGCCCTTTTGGCGAAAAGGTTTGCAAGGTTATGGACCTTGCGCTAAAGAACGGTGCGCCTTTTATTGGCCTTAATGATTCAGGTGGGGCAAGAATTCAGGAAGGCATCGTTAGCCTTGGAAGCTACGGTGAGATTTTCAAAAGAAATGTTTTGGCCTCAGGGGTCGTCCCACAAATATCCGTGATCATGGGACCCTGTGCAGGGGGTGCCGTCTATTCCCCTGCATTGACCGATTTCACCATTATGGTGAAAAATACGAGCAATATGTTTATTACCGGCCCCCAGGTCATCAAGGCCGTAACTTCAGAAGAAGTCACCCCTGAGGAACTGGGAGGCGCCATGACGCATAATTCCAAGAGTGGTGTCGCCCAGTTTGCGGAGGATTCAGACCAGGACGCCTTGGACAGGGTAAAAGTCCTCCTCGGCTATTTACCTCAGAATTACAGAGAAAAGACACCCACGGTCGAGTGTTCTGATGACCCCGGCCGAACAGATAAGGCCTTAAACAAGGTCGTCCCCACAAACCCCAAGAAACCCTACGATATCAAAGAGATTATCCAGAGCGTCCTGGATGACAACGATTTTTTTGAAGTCCAGAAACACTTTGCCATGAATATGGTGACCGGTTTCGGGAGACTCAATGGATTAGCAGTGGGCATTGTGGCCAACCAGCCGAAGGTTCTGGCGGGATGCCTCGATATCAATGCATCCATGAAATGCGCTCGGTTCGTTAGAATGTGCGATTGTTTCAATATCCCACTGGTGACTTTCGTGGATGTCCCGGGATTCCTTCCCGGGGTTAATCAGGAATATGGGGGGATCATAAAACATGGGGCCAAAATCATCTACGCCTACTGCGAGGCGACGGTTCCGAAGATAACGGTGATTACTCGGAAGGCCTATGGTGGAGCCTACGATGTCATGTCCAGCAAACACCACGGAGGGGATATCAACTACGCCTATCCTACTGCGGAATTAGCGGTCATGGGCCCTGATGGCGCGGTCAATATCATTTTCAAGAAAGAAATCGAAAGTGCGGATGACCCCGAAACAACAAGGGATCGGTTGGTTGAGGAGTATAGAAACAATTTCGCCAGTCCTTTCAAGGCGGCCGAACTGGGCTATATCGATCAGATCATTTTCCCGGAAAACACGAGACCGCGTCTCATACAGGCCCTGATGATGCTCAAGGATAAAAAGGACGCCATCCCCAAAAGAAAACATGGGAACACCCCCCTGTAAGCCAATATCCTAACGTTATGTCCCGGAGATATTATGCTTCAACCCGAAAGGGCATGTGCATATGATAGATCTATGATTGTTGGATCATCTCCGATTTAGTTGAAGAAAAACTGTGGAGTCCATTTTCAAATAGGTTGCTCAGATTAGAAGGATTCGGCCCGCCACAAACACGGCGGGCAAGAGTCGAGGGGTCAAGGGTTTTAAAAAGAGAACCGCAGAATATCGAACAAGGAATAACGAATGTCGAAGGGAAGAATCCCGGCAATAGGTCGGGGTTTCTTCTTGGATGTCCGACAGGACATCAGGAAAATACCTCAACAGCATTGAGGCTCCAGACAAATAATAGCCATTCACATCTGTGATTAGGAATGTGAATTCTGTGGTTTTCACAGAAACTTCATAATTCGAAATTCCTTGTTCGATATTCGATATTCGTTTTTAAATCACTTGAATCCTTGGATCCTCGAATCCTATTCTCCAACCAATTTTGAAAAGAACCTTATTGTTAAAGATATTTCTGAGACAGAACTTTAGGAGTCCCCTTTTTTCGCCTCCCTCTTTTTTACCGCTTTCGAAATAATGGCTCCTGAAATGATCATCCCCAGAAGCAGAAAGAGCAGCACTACAAAGACACCAATATATCTCAAAATCAGTGTCCCTATGATCCAAGTCCAACTGTCCTTCATCACAACAATTGTGGTCCCAGCTTTATCCTCTTTTGAGATGGTAATGGAATGCCAGGTGAGTTTTCCGTCATCCTCAATATAGGTGGCCTCTTTCCATTCACGAAATTTTATGTCCTTGAAATCTTTTAACGCTTCCTTGTAAAAAGCAAGCGCCTCAGCATGCGACAGCTCTGTCTTTAATTCCAATTGTTTCTCGGTTTTCTGGATGATGGTTCCCCCCGGGACAAGAGGAGCACCCAGGAAATCCTCAGCGTTTATTGAAACGGGGATAATGAGGGACAATACCAGAAATATATAAAGGTAATTTTTCATCTTTCCATCCTGTTCCGAATAAAAAAGTTTTTCATATTTTAAAAAATTATATCGTCCATTGAAGTGGTTTCAAAAACTTCAATCTGGCTCAAGGTCGAGGCGGGATAAGACGTTCAACCGCAGGAATATATATAATATTTCGAGGATCTATCCACACACCGGCGGACTGAACGTCTTATACCCAATCAAGAGATTGGGCCAGAGGGGAGGTTTTGAAACCACTTCTAATCGAACATAGCGATAAACATCCCCGCCGCCGCAGCTGAACCGATGACGCCCGCGAGATTCGGCCCCATGGCATGCATTAAGAGATGGTTGGTCTTATCGTACTTTAGGCCTTGTACTTGAGACACCCTCGCGGCCATGGGCACGGCCGAAACGCCGGCTGAACCGATCAACGGATTGATCTTTTCCTTTAAAAAGAGATTCATGATCTTAACGGTTAAAATCCCCCCCATCGTACAGACTCCAAAATCGACGAGGCCCAAGCTGAAGATGAACAGGGGCTTCCAGCTCAAAAAATTATCTGCGTGCATGGTAGCGCCCACAGAAATCCCTAGGAATATAGTCACGATGTTCATCAGGGAGCCCTGGGCGGTATCGGTCAGCCTGCCGACCACGCCGCTCTCTTTCATGAGGTTTCCGAGCATAAACATACCCATGAGAGGGATGACCGAAGGCACCAGGAGTGCGATGATACCCGCCGTTACCAAGGGAAAGAGCATCTTTTCTGTACTCGACACCGGCCGCAACTGGTGCATCCGAATCTTTCTCTCTTCCACATTTGTAAATAACCGCATGAGACCGGGTTGGATGAGGGGGACCATGGCCATATAAGAGTAGGCTGCAAGGGCATTAGGCCCTAACAACTGTGGGGCAAGATGCTGGGTGAGATAAATGGTGGTTGGACCATCAGCCCCCCCTATGATGCCCACGGAAGCAGCCTCTTTCAAGGTAAAACCTGCGAGTATGGTGCCGGTAAATGTGATAAAAACCCCCAATTGGGCCCCGGCCCCAACGAGCAGGGTCTTTGGGTTGGCGATTAGAGGACCAAAGTCGGTCATAGCGCCCAGCCCCAGGAAAATGATACATGGAATAACCTCCCATTCGAGACCGTAGTGATAGAATATCTGCAACAGTTGAGCATGCCCATGGGAGTATCCCATGAGGGGGACGAGGGGGAAGTTAACGATGAAGATCCCAAAGCCGATTGGAAGAAGCAGGAGTGGTTCATACTTTTTGGCAATGGCGAGATACATGAAAAGACCACCCACCGCCCACATGATGATCAGTTTAAACTGGAAATTGAACACACCCGTTGTGTGAAGAATGCCGTTAAGCATGTCCATAATCTCATTTATTGTCATAATCTGTTACTCCGGACATGAATTGAATTCTGTCATGATGAACCCCGACCGAAGGTCGAGGTTCATTGATATCCTTACAGAAAGCTTAATTGAGTAAGGAAAGCCTGAAAAAGCCCCATAAGTTTGGTGGCTCACACCCTCAAACACTCATGTTGGCCGTTCATCCCTGTGCACAGCTCGGAGAATCTGGCTTTTTCACATTGATATCATTTCCCCTGACAGTGACAATGTGGCTATAATATTGCTAAGATATTTTGTCAAGGATAAATGATTGGAATTTAACAATTCCTTTGACAGTGCTCTGATTCATAAACTACCCTGACCGATGATGATCCAAAATTCAGGATTGAGAAGAGTTATGCCCCTAAAGCTCTTCTGCTTCTTCAATATAAAAAATTTTTGGAGGAAGGAATATGTCTGAGAAAAATCCTGACCGATCTTTGAGGGAAAAGTTTGAGGACTGGTCCGGAAAGGTGGAAAAAGGGCTATCAAAGAGACCGGAACGGAAGGAAGCCTTTGTGAACTCCTCAGGAATTCCTATAAAACGACTGTACACACCGTTGGACAATGTGGAAATCGATTATCCCTCAGACCTCGGCTTCCCCGGTGAATACCCTTTTACCAGGGGCGTGCAACCGACCATGTACCGAGGTCGATATTGGACAATGCGTCAGTACGCAGGATTTGCCACGGCGGAGGAATCCAACAAACGCTACAAATTTCTCCTTGAGCAGGGTCAGACAGGCCTCTCCGTCGCTTTCGACCTCCCAACTCAGATAGGCTTTGATTCCGACCATGAAATGGCCATGGGCGAAGTGGGAAAAGTGGGGGTGGCCGTGTCGTCCCTCAGGGATATGGAGACCCTTTTTCAGGGGATCCCTCTTGACAAGGTCAGCACCTCGATGACGATCAATGCACCCGCCGCCGTCTTGCTGGCCATGTATCTGGCTGTCGCCGAACAGCAGGGTGTGGCCTATGAACATTTAAAGGGCACGATCCAGAATGATATATTAAAGGAGTATTCTTCCAGAGGGACCTACATTTTCCCCCCAATCCCCTCCATGCGCATCATGACCGATATATTCGCTTTTTGCTCCCGCAATGTTCCCCAGTGGAACACAATCAGCATCAGCGGGTACCATATCAGAGAAGCAGGTTCTACTGCTGTCCAGGAGTTGGCCTTCACCCTGGCCAATGGCATAGCCTACGTAGAAGCTGCATTGAACGCGGGGTTGGATGTGGATACTTTTGGGCCAAGGATTTCATTCTTTTTTAATGCGCACTTGGATATCTTTGAAGAGGTGGCTAAATTCAGGGCAGCAAGGCGCCTTTGGGCCAAGATCATGAAAGAGAGATTCCAGGCGAAAAACCCGAAGTCCATGATGGTCCGCTTCCATACCCAGACTGCTGGATGTACCTTGACCGCCCAACAACCGACCAACAATATCGTCCGTGTGGCCTTTCAGGCGCTGGCAGCCGTGCTGGGAGGGACCCAGTCGCTCCATACGAATTCCATGGATGAAGCCTTGAGCCTGCCTTCGGAAGAGGCCGTACAGACAGCCCTTCGAACTCAGCAGTTGATCGCATATGAGACCGGCGTCTCTGATACGACGGATCCCTTGGCGGGGTCTTATTATGTTGAAAAACTCACCAAGGAGATCTGCCAAAGGGTGGAAGCTTACATCCAAACCATTGATAACATGGGTGGGGCCCCTGTGGCTATCGAACAGGGTTATATTCAGAAGGAGATCCAGGAGAGCGCCTATACATACCAGCGTGAGATAGAACAAGAAGAAAGGGCTGTTGTCGGGGTGAATCGATTTCAGATCCAGGATGAAAAGCCCAACAATCTTTTGAGGGTAGATCCGGCCGTTCGATTCTCCCAGATAGAAAGGCTCAAGCAGCTGAAGGCTGAAAGGGACCACGACAGGGTGAAAAACAGTCTGGCGGAATTAAAAAAAGTGGCTGAGAGTGACGAGAACCTGATGATTCCTATCCTGGATGCCGTGAAGGCGTATGCCACGCTTGGAGAGATCTGTGATGTCCTCAGGGAGGTCTTTGGGGAGTACCGGCAGGTCACAACCTTTTGATTACTGACACTATCGTCATGTATCAATGAGTTATGTGGATATGGAGAGTTTGACATGAAAGCAAAGAGAAAGATCAGGGTGTTGGCGGCCAAACCGGGACTTGACGGACATGACAGGGGGATCAAGGTGGTTGCGAGTGCCTTGATGGATGCCGGGATGGAAGTAATCTACACCGGTTTGAGACAGACCCCACAGCAAATCGTTGAGTCGGCTATCCAGGAAGACGTGGATGTGATCGCCATGAGTATCCTCTCAGGCGCTCACGATTACCTGTTTCCGAAAGTGATGGAACTCCTGAGAGAAAAGGGCGTCGAGGACATCCTTGTCCTTGGCGGAGGTATTATACCGGAGGAAGATATTCCCATCTTGAGGGAAGCCGGCATCGCAGAAATCTTTGGCCCAGGGACAAAGACGAAGGAGATTGTGCGTTTTATCGAAGATAAAACGCAGGTCTAAGGTGTAAGGTATACGGTATACGGTCCTCATCCTTGAGTTCAGGGCCAAAAAGACCCTTCACCCTATATCCGTTACCTTAAACCGTGCACCGTATACCTTATACCGCTCTTTCATTCCGTATACCCTACACCCTGCATCGTGTACCGTTTTTTACCGTATACCACTCTCTAAAAAAAAAGGCAGGTGGGATAAAGTCCCAACCTGCCTTTTAAAAGAACCGAGTGTATTAAGGATTATTCTTTCGGTTTCCCCATCACTTCCGCGAACATGTCCATATCCCAATCCTTTGCTTCTGCAATGTTTTGGCGGAATTTAATAAAGTCTATGGTGTCCTGACCCGTTATCTTTTTGGTGTTGAAGGCTCCGAAGCCCAGGAACGCCTCACCGCCCATGTTGGCGGCCAACCAATGCCTGTGGGCATTCTTCATGGTATCCCAGAAGAATTTCTTCTTCTGCCGGATACTGTCTATAGACTCGATCAGACAACCGGGGAACAGGTTAGCGAAGGTCCAAACGATTTTGTCCACTTCCTTATCCAGAAGTTCGAAATCGGCATTGGGCTGATGTTCCTTGACAAAGGCGCGCGCCTCTTTGGCATCGTCCCCGCCTTTGTATTCGCCATAAACGATCTCACCGTCATCCACGTATTTATCCGTAACGATCATGGGATTCCTGACCCATTTCCCATCCACTTTTAAGACCGGAACGACTTTGCTGATCAAGTTCTTGAGCTTCATTTTGTACGCCGACCACATTTCACAGGAAATACAGTTCCACATGGCGTCTTCAACGCTGAGGTACCAGGGCAGAAAATCGGAGGCACCGCCGACCGGGGCGGAGCCATGCTTGGGACCGGCCTGTCCGAAGATGGCCAGGTCTGACGAAAGGGCAAGATCGCACGCCATGCCGATTTCCTGTCCGCCGGCGACTCTCATGCCGTTGACCCTGCAAATGACCGGCTTCTTGCACGCTAGAATGGAATCGACCATGTGGTTAAAAAGCTCCATGTACTGGCCGTACTCATCTGATCGCCTGCTGTAAAATTCGCTATATTCCTTGGTGTTACCCCCCGTGCAAAAGGCATAGGGGCCGGTTCCAGTAAAAACCGTCGCCACAACGCTTCTGTCAAGGGAAGAATTCTCAAAACCGGCAATGACCCCTTTGACCATCTCTGTGGTGTAGGAGTTGTATTGCCGTGGGTTGTTCAACCGAATCCAGGACACGTAAAGCCCGTCCACCACATTACCCTTTGGGTCTGTCAGGGGCTTTTTTTCATAAACCACACAGGGGGCTTCGGTCCCCCAATTTTCATCCGTGTGTAATGCGTGATCCTTTATTTCATCGTCTCTGGGCATCCACTCTAAAGCCATAATGTTTTCCTCCTTCATGTTATCTAGTTTAATGGTTCAATGGCTGACGTTTAAGCTCAGCCACCTGCTTAAAAATCCGGCGTAAGGACAATCCGTCTTGCGGGAGACGTGCTGTGAGCCTCCTCAAAGGTCTCCACAATGGTGCTCATGGGTCTGGTCTCGACAAAGGCTTCGATATCAATTTTCTTGTCTATTACCATATCGAGTACGGCCGGATAATATTCCGGGAGACATCCCCAGGTCCCTAGGATATCAGCGTCGAACGCCATAAGACGCCCCATGGCGTATTCTGTCTTTGCCATCCCGAATCCCACCACAATCAATTTTGAAATAAAACTGACCAGCGCAAGGGCGATTTCCTGACCCCCTTTAGCACCAGTCACCTCAAAAATTTTCCAACCGAAAGCTGACAGGCCGTTTTCCTTGCAATAGCCCTTGAATTCACCCGAGACCGCTTTTGCATCCTTGTCCTTTGAGTTGATGCAAAAATCGGCACCGAACTTCAGGGCCCTGTCGAGTTTTTCCTGATTTCGGGCGATGCCAATCACCCTTCTTGCGCCCAGGGCCTTGGCCATCTGCCCCATATACTGGCCCACACCGCCTGTGATCCCGATGACCACAACATTGTCGCCCGGCTGCAGATCGGCCCGCTTAGCCGCCTGGTACGGGGTGGTCGCGGCATCGGCAACCACGGCAAGATGGGCAAGAGGGATATCTCCCCGGTCTTTCACTTCGCAAAGATCTATGCTTGGGACAGGGATGTGACTCGAAAACCCCCCGTATGGGCCGAGGCTATTACCCGGCATCTTCTGGCCGAGACATCGGTTACCACGACCTGTCTTACACAAGATACAGGTCCTGTCAGGCATGACCGCCGGTACAATAACTTCCTTCCCAATCCAGGGTTCGTCTCCGGCAACAACTGTCCCGGAAATCTCATGCCCCAGAGTGAGGGGCGGTTTCGATACGGTGGGAACCCCATCATAAAAGTACCCCAAGTCTGTGTGACACACACCACAGCCCGCGACCTCCACCAGGACCTCGCCCGGTTTTAGGTCGGGTACTGGTATTTCTGTCTTTTCAATCTTGCCCGGTGTGGTTTCCTTGGTTTCCCTGTTAAAGGTTGTTGGTTGAACCATCTGCCAGGTCAAGATCTTGTTCGGTATTGATCCCATTTTATCCTCCTTCTTCTCATTTAGATTATCGTTTCTTTGACGGGTTGAATCAAATCATCCCGTAACCCCCGTCCACGCAGAGGAGTTGACCGGTGATATAATTACCCTCGTCGGAAGCAAGAAAGATAAAGGCGGGTGCGATATCATCAGGCTCTGCGAATCTTTTCAGTAATATCCTATTCATGTAAATGTCACGGAGTTTTTCATCCGTCGTTATCTTTTCCGACATATCTGTCGCTACGATGCCCAAAGAGATCACATTCGCACAGACATTATAACGGGCCAGTTCCCTGGCGATGGATTTTGTCATACTGAGGACGCCACCTTTTGCTGCGCTGTAGTTGATCTGGCCGACGGTACCCACCAGTCCTGCAACCGACATCACGTTAATAATTTTGCCCCCCTTTTGTTCTTTCATTTGATTCCCGGCCGCCTGAGAGCAGAGAAAGGCGCCCTTCAAATGGATATCCACCACCTGATCCCATTGCTCCTCCGTCATCTTGAGCATCATGGCGGGGCGGGTAAAGCCGGCATTGTTTACCAGGATGTCGAGCCCCCCGAATGTCTCGATCGCAGCTGCAACGAGATGGTCCGCATCCGCTTTCTTCGAGACGTCCGCTTTGACCGCGATGGCCTTGGTTCCCATCGACTGAAGTGCTTCGACCACTTCATTAGCGGCCTTTTCATTGGACGTGTAATTGACCACGACCTTTGCCCCTTCCTTACCGTAGCTGAGTGCGACAGCCCTCCCAACGCCTCGACTGCTGCCGGTGACCAAAGCTATTTTATCTTTAAGTCTCATAAGTTACACCCTTTTTCTGTGTTTCTTTAGAGTTGATGGATACAGATTGAACGGCCAACAATATGAATACATTATAACTACATTATAGTTACATTATAGTTATGGGCCAAATGTAAAAAAACCTTTGACGCTTGTCAAGTAAAATTGAGAAAATCCCCTCCAAAAGAGTTGAAATGGCTCTTTTTTAACCACTCACTGGGAGCCCCCCCCTGAAAAGAATTGAAACTTGTTGAATAAAACCACTATTTTGTTAATATGAATTCTTTTGTTACAAACCTGAACAAAGTCGAATACCCCCTCCCAATGTTATGGGCTTATGAAAAGACTTTTATTCCTCTTTTTAATGTTGATATTTTTTCTTCCTGCCTGCTCGCGCCAGGTCTACCACATCAAAGGCCCTGCAAAATCCACCAAAGTTGCTGTTCTACCCGAAAGTGAGAAGGGCAAGCTGCCGGCACCCTATGAGGTTTTTGGAAAGCGTTACTATCCCTTGCCAAGTGCCTATGGGTTTACACAGACCGGGAAGGCCTCATGGTATGGGAAAAAGTTCCACGGCCGAACCACCGCCAACGGTGAAACATATGATATGTACGGGAAAAGCGCGGCCCACAAGACCCTCCCTTTTGACACCTATGTGAAGGTTATTAACCTCTCAAACGGAAAAATAACCATCGTACGCATTAATGATCGAGGACCTTTTGTCAAAGAAAGGATCATCGATCTTTCATATACGGCTGCAAAGGAAATCGATTTGATTGGTGCCGGTGTAAATGACGTCAAGGTCATTGCCCTCGCTCGAGAAGTTGGTAAAACCAAACCAGAGAATGGGTCCAAACCTCTCGTAGAGATAACGGATCTGGAAAGTGGAGAATTCACGATCCAGGTGGGCGCCTTTCAGGATAAAAATAATGCGGAACAGATTGCAGAACGCCTGAAGGTTATTTATAGCTTTGTTCAGGTGACAGCCTATGTGGATGACAAACGACGGACCCTTTATAGGGTACACGCCTCAAAATCAAAGACATTGGCTCAGGCGGAAAAGATAGAAAAAAAGTTGGAGGAAATGGGTTTCAAGGCCGCATTCATTGTGAGGATATAGAACCTTCGTTTATTTTCTTTCGAAGCACCCCGGAAGTCTTGAAAACAACAACTCTCCTTGCCCTTAAGTGAAGATCCTCAGTGGTTTGAGGGTTCCTTCCTCTTCTGGCTGATTTCCCTTTTACCACGAATTTACCGAAACCACTAATGAGGAGGTCTTCTCCCTTCGCAAGGGTCGTCTTTGAAATCTCAAAAAGCTTTTCTACAACAATTCGAGATTGAGTTTTGCTGAGGCCAACATGATTGTAGATATCATTAATGATCTTCTCTTTAGTCAAGGACATCTCTGATTCCCCTCCTTTACCCCTCCCCAAGTCATTGAGTGAAAAACCGGAATGCCCCGTGCTGTATACGGGGTCCTTCACTTAAGGTCGATTAATTTTGCGAGTAATAAATATGGCTTATGCCAAAGGCGGTGTCAAGTATTTTTTAATAACCGAATTTTTCCTTCAATTTTCTGCACACGCTTGGAGGAACGAGCCCGCTGATGTCCCCGTTAAAACTTGCGGCCTCTTTGATTATGGTCGAACTGATATAGAACCATTTGTAATCCGTCATTAAGAATATGGATTGAACATCCCGGTTTAATTTCCGGTTCATGAGGGCCATTTGAAATTCATATTCAAAGTCGGATAGGGCCCTTATCCCTCTCAGGACAACATTTGACTTCTTCTCGATCACATAATCTACCAGCAACCCGTCAAAGACATCCACTTCAATATTGGATTTGGATTTCAATACATCCTTAATCATAGCTATTCTTTCCTCAATGGAAAAGAGTGGTTCCTTCTGAGGGTTGTTCAAAATGGCTATGATTAGTTTATCAAATATTTTCAAAGCCCTATTCACTATACTCAGATGCCCGTTGGTGATTGGATCAAAAGTCCCCGGATACACGGCTAATCTTCCACTCATGCCGGCCTCCCATAATGATAGATGTTGATGTTTGTTCCCCCGTAAGTTTTCCTGTTGACGAGTTGAAATGCGCCAAAAGCCTCTGGCAGTGGATCGATTTGTGATGATTCTGTGACCACAATCGAGGAGGGTGTGAGAACGTTTTTATCAGAAAGCTGCTTTAGAAGGGGTGGAATGAAGGCTTTCCCGTATGGGGGATCCATAAACACCAGTCCAAACCGCTTTTTGATAAAGGTGCTGTTCCGTGGCAAACCCCTGCCCAGATCTTTCTTCATGATCGAGCCCAATGCCTCATAGCCGCATCTCTGTAAATTTTTATTGATTAGTTTGATGGCCTTGATTGAATTGTCGATAAACAAAGCCCCAACGGCCCCTCTGCTAAGGGCTTCAATACCCAGGCTCCCCGTGCCTGCGAACAGATCGAGCACCTCTAATCCGAAGATATCCTGCCCGACCATATTGAAGATGGCTTGTCTTACCAGATCTGAACTGGGGCGTATTTGAAGCCCCTTCAAAGAGGCCAGGCGCCGCCCTCTCACCTGACCACTTGTGACTCTCATGGAACACTACCCAGTCGTTTTATCATTGCCTAGGGCTTGTAAATCCTCACCATCCACCGCTTTGGGTATGGCTTCCATTGGGCCTTTGTCCACTGCGCGTTTTTTGTGAAATCTGTATAGCGTTATGACAGGGCCGGACAAGACATAGAGTAGCATAATAATAAAAAGCAGTATTTTCGGCCTATAGGCGATGACCAAACAAATCAAGATGATGGAGACCAGTACGTTAAATGGTTTTTGGTTTCGGATATCGAATTTTTTAAAATTCAGGTAATCCACCGAGCTCACCATTAAAAAGGATAAAGTGTAAATCATGACAATGATGAGAAGGGATTTATACTTCTCAATCCCATTCAGGGCACTCGCTAATAATATCGCCGAAGCGATAAAACAAGCGGCCGAAGGAATCGGCAGCCCCTTAAAGGAATTGACATCCAGAGTGTTTTTTTGAACGTTGAATCGAGCAAGCCGTAATGCCCCGCAAATCACATACATAAAAGCGGCGAGCCAACCTAATCGACCAAAGGAATGAAGGGCCCACTGGAAGGCTAAAATACCGGGCGCTACGCCAAATGCCACAAGATCCGACAGGGAGTCATACTCTTTCCCGAAAAGACTGGTCGTACGCGTGATCCGGGCGATCCGGCCGTCGAGTCCGTCGAACACACAAGAGATCACAATCGCAATGGCGGCCGCTTCATATCTCCCCTGTATTGAAGCAATAATGGCATAAAATCCCCCAAAGAGGCTGGCCGATGTAAACAGGTTCGGCAGGACATAAATGCCCTTTCTTTCCTTTTTCGTTGGTCGCTTTTTTCGTTTTCTTTTCATGTTAAATACCCCAGTTTCGTTTCACCAGCCTTGACTTTCTGATGCATTTTGCCAAGGAGGCGAGTGCCCTTAGGAATATAGACATCTAATCGGGAGCCGAATCGGATCAGTCCGCACCTCTGCCCTGATCCCACCCTGTCTCCTGTTTTTATCCAGCAAACAATACGCCTGGCAACCAATCCAGCTATCTGAACAAAGACAATCTTATGTCCCTGATCCGTCTGAAGGGTGATGCTGTTATTTTCATTCTGCTCAGAGGCCTTATCCAGGTTTGCTGAAAAAAATTTACCCGGATGATAATCTATTTTTGAGATCCTGCCCCGGATAGGAACCCGATTGACGTGAACGCTGAAGATGGACATAAAAATACTTACCTTAATGGCAGATTCGCCCAGGGGATTTTGCCCATCGTTGAGATATTGGATATCGATGATTCGACCGTCTGCCGGAGTCAGCACCGTCTTCTCGTCACCATGGATGAGGCGGTTCGGATCGCGGAAAAAATAGATCGTAAAAACAGTCAATATCCCAAAAAAAACAGCCACAAACAAAAAGCCCGAGTAAAAACAAAGGAGGGTTATGGCGCTTCCAATCCCAATGAAGGGAAGGCCCTCCCACGCGACGGGCAATCGATTGTTGATTCTTTTATCGGCAAAACTGGACAAGGGTTCAGGTTATCTCCTTCTACTGCGGGGATGTCCAACCGATAATATTCCCCTCCGCCCGTGCCGATGGGGAAACGAGACACTTAGCCTAAGAAACCTTCGACCAATGGTCGCAGTTTCTTCTGCTGTTCGTAAGAACAGCCGCCGTCTTGCTGAAAGGGACTTTCAGCCGGACGGCCGGAATGCCCCGATCCGTGATCAGGACCCATTCCGCAAAGCCATGTAATTCTATTATTTCCTATCATGATTTGTCAACGCCCCTTCTACCTGAGGCCCCGGTGGTGGTTCATCCTTTAAAAGGGGGATGGGGTTGGGCCTAATATCCGGGGGGCTAAGATATGAGGGCACAAGGTCCCGAAGTTCATCAAAATCCTGTTGATGGAACCGCTCAAGCCCTAGGGCTCCCACAGCAGAGGCCCGCAGATTCCACAAGGACGCAGGTGCCAGCAGCGCCTTTCGACCACACAATTTGACGATTTCAGGTTTCTGACCGTTGATATCATTCCCCAAAAAGAGCGTTTTCCCATCGATGAAAGTGGGAAGGTCTTTCATAGGCAAACAGGCATCCTCCTTAAACCTCACCATTTTCCCCTCATCAGACCATTGAAAAAGAGCCGCAAAAACCTCCCCCTTCCTGGAATTGATGATTGGGCAGACAGGATGGCGGGTGTGAGGCAATTGATTCGCCATCGCCCCAAGACTCGATACACCGATAATGGGTATATGCAGGCCCTGACAAAAGCCTTTGGCCGCAGAAAGCCCAACCCTCAATCCGGTGAAACTACCTGGTCCTGTCGCCACGATGATGGACTCGATATGCTCTACTCGCTGCAAAGACCTCGTCAAGAGGTCGTCAAGGGTCGGCATGAACCCTTTGAAGCTTTTCGATCCCGGCGTCATAAAATACTCCGCCATGACGACCCCGTTTTCCTCCATGAGGGCCATGCTATACTGGATGGTAGATGTATTCAGGGACAAAATCATGGGTTATTCGAAAAGTCGGTTGATATCGTTATAAAAGACGACGACCATGAGGAATATGAGTAGAAAAAGCCCCACTTTCTGGGCCACTTCACGCTTCTTGAAGCTGAGGGGCTTGCCGAGGATAAGTTCAATCAGCAGAAAAATGATGACGCCACCATCTAAAATAGGGACAGGGAGGAGGTTTAAGATCCCTAGATTGATGCTGATGACTGCCATGAATGGAATCAGATAAACGAAGCTTTCTTGGGCCAGTTGGCCGGTCATCTGGCCGATTAAGATGGGCCCTCCTATGGTTTTAATCGGGATCACGCGTTGAAAAAGTTTTACGACGGTCAAGCAGGTCAATTCGACGACTTCCCCGGTCTTTCGAAATCCCTCTTTAACCGCCTGCCATGGCCCCAAATCCAGTTTCTTGGTTTTTCCAGAGGATACGATCCCGATGAGGGCGGATTTGATCTCTTCTCCGAAAATATTTTTTTCGACCGCCGCCTCCGGTATGACCGTCAGGCTCAAAACCTGCTCTTCCCTCTGAATCGTGACGATCAAGGGTACACCCACCTGATCTTTAACCGCTTTTTTAATCATAGACCAGCTTTCCACCTGATTACCTTGAACGGTGAGGATCACATCACCTTTCATGAGACCCGCTTTTTGAGCGGGGGATCCTGCCCGTACCTGTCCAATTTCTGAGGTGAGCACGTAATTTCCGGAAACAATGTAGAGCCCAATGAACAGGAATAAGGCCAACAACATGTTAAAAATCGGCCCCGCGGCTACGATGGCAATCCTTGTGATGACCTTTTGATTGTTGAAAGACCTTTCCGCCTCTTCGGGTGCAAGCTCTTCCGATTCATCATCGTTTTCACCCAACATTTTCACATACCCCCCAAGGGGGACCGTGGAAATCACATATTCCGTTTCACCAACCTTTTTCCCGATTAGTTTGAACCCAAATCCGAGTGAAAACTTGAGCACCTTAACATTAAAGAATTTGGCAACCAGGAAATGCCCCAATTCGTGAAAAAAAATCAAAATTCCCAAAACAACTATAAATGGGAAAAAATAGTATATGAAAAAATGCATGGTTTACCTTTCATGGTTTAGGCTGTGGGATCGTGCAATAAACATACCACGTCATTGTACACTAGAAGTTATCTCAAAAACAGGAAAATAGTTCGAGCTATTTGGCATTTTTGAGATGGTTTATAGCATAATATAGGGTTAATAATCCCCGCTTTCAAGCAATTCCCGGGCCTTTTCTCGTGCCCACTTATCCGCTTCGATCACTTTTTCAATCCTGCCCACCGAATATGTTTGGTGGGCTTCCATGGTCTTTTTAATCAACCCAGAAATCTGAAGGAACCCAATCCGCTTATTCAGAAATGACTCGACGGCAATCTCATTGGCCCCGTTCATGACAGCCGGCATACTGTCCCCAACTTCCACCGCCCTAAAAGCGAGGGAGAGGCACTCAAACCTCTCAAGATCCGGTTTTTCAAAACTCAGCGTTCCGATTTCATCGAGTTCCAATCGAGTGAGAGACGTCTCTTCATGACGAGGAAATGAGAGGGCATAGGATATGGGCATGATCATATCCGGGATCCCCATCTGAGCAATAATGGAGCCATCACGATATTCAACCATGGAATGGACAATGCTTTGGGGATGGATAACGATGTTTATCTGGTCGGTATTCAGATCAAAGAGCCACTTGGCTTCGATGAGCTCGAGCCCTTTGTTCATCAAGGTGGCCGAATCAATGCTGATCTTCGGCCCCATATTCCAATTGGGGTGTTTCAGAGCCTGTTCGGGTGTCGCTCCTCTCATTTCTTCAAGGGTCCATTCTTTGAATGGGCCACCCGAAGCCGTCAGTATTATGCGACTCAAGTCCTCTCTAGGGTGTCCTTGGAGGGATTGGAGAACAGCACTGTGTTCACTGTCGATGGGCATGATGGATACGCCCTGTTTTTTCGCCTGATCCATCACAAGGGGCCCGGCCATGACCATGGTTTCCTTGTTGGCCAGTGCGATATCCTTGCCCGCTTCAATCGCGGCATAGGTTGGAACCAGACCCGCGGCCCCTGTCATGGCAGAGATCACCGTGTCGACCAGGTCCATAGTAGCCAACCGGACAAATCCGTCCTCTCCGGAATAGACCTCGGGACCGGTATGATTCAGCCGGGCCCTTAAGCGTTCTGCAAGGTCCTCTTCAAGGATCGCCACAACTTCAGGTTGAAATTTTTCTATCTGCTGTAAGAGGAGGTCGATGTTACGGCCGGCGGCCAATGCGACCGCCTTATATTTTTCGGGGTTTAACTCTATGACCCTGAGTGAGCTTTGACCAATGGACCCCGTAGAACCTAAAACCGCTATCTTTTTCATTTTTGCGAAAGGAGATCCCTAAAATATTTTATGGTTCTTCCTAGTCCCTTTTCCAGATCAATCTTGGGCTCCCATCCAAGTTTCTCCCTTGCAAGGCTTATATCCGGCTGCCGTCTCTGAGGATCATCCTTTGGGGCAGGGTGAAACTCAAGACGGGATTTTGACCCGGTCAGCCGGATAACTTGTTCGGCAAGCTCTGAGATCTTGTGTTCGACCGGATTCCCTAAATTTACGGGACCGGTAAAGTCATCCGGTGCATCCATCATATTTACCATCCCCTCGATCAAGTCATCCACAAAACAGAATGACCTTGTCTGAGAGCCGTCTCCAAAAATAGTAATCGCCTCATCTTTCAAGGCCTGGATGATAAAATTACTGATCACCCTTCCGTCATTGGGGTGCATGTTGGGTCCGTAGGTGTTAAAGATCCTAACGACCCTGATGTTCACCTTGTTTTGTCTGTAATAATCGAAGAATAGGGTCTCTGCACAACGCTTCCCCTCATCGTAACAGGCCCTTATCCCGATCGTATTGACATTCCCCCAATAGGACTCCGGTTGCGGATGGACGGCCGGGTCACCATATATCTCACTCGTTGATGCCTGTAAAATTTTTGCTTTGACCCTTTTTGCCAGGCCCAACATATGGATCGCTCCCATGACACTGGTCTTTGTCGTTTTCACCGGGTTATACTGATAATGGATGGGAGACGCCGGGCATGCCAGATTATAAATTTGATCTACTTCCATGAATATGGGGTTTACGAGATCATGTCTTATGAGCTCGAAGTGTCTGTCATCCATGAGGTCAAAGATATTCCTCTTTTGTCCGGTGAAATAATTATCCAGACAAAGAACAAAATGCCCCCGTTCCAGCAACTTCTTGCATAGATGCGAACCTAAAAACCCCGCCCCGCCCGTAACCAGGATCCTTTCCCTGTCATATGAATAAGCTGTCATCGCAAACCCGTCCCACTCCTTTCCAGATCGTTAATAATACCCCTCTTGTCCTCCATGATAGGCTGATGCCGGATGCCGGTCGCCTCTATCCACCATTGCTCCCTTCGGTCTGAACCCCCAGCCATGCCTTTTTGGTCTACGCCGGACCGGCATGGCGAAGCTCGGTTAGGATATCGACCAACTCAGAAATATATAGAGGGCGGGGATAGCGAACAAAAGACCATCGATCCTGTCAAGAACACCCCCATGGCCGGGTAGAATCTTACCCGAATCCTTTACTCCATGATTTCTTTTTAACAAGGACTCCGCAAGATCTCCGACCTGACTCAATATGGATAGAGAGGCTGCAAGAATCCATATAAACACATTGAGCCGGTAGACGGGAAAGAAATATGAGAAGATGAGCACGGCGAGCAGACTGCTCAAAAACCCGCCTATGGCCCCTTCCCATGTTTTACCGGGACTCACTGAGGGATAGAGCTTGTGCTTCCCGAAAATTCTTCCAAAGTAGAATGCCCCAGTATCCGTCATAAAGATAACGAACAGGAGAAAAAATATCCAGATATTTCCCCTCGGGTGTTTGTCTATAAAAATGAGAAGCCCAAGGGGCAAACAGATATATAACAGGCCAAAGACGATTTTTCCCATTTCCTCTTGGGCATGACCCCTTTGAGCCGGGTAAAAAAATAGCCAAAGACTAACGGGGATAATCACCCATAAAGAGGCGACCGCGAGGATCATGAAAAAAGGTCCGCGCGCAATAAAATAAAATAGAAAAAAAGTGAGGGTGAGACATACAATTTTAATGGGGATTGGTAGGCCGGGTGAGGTGATTTTGAAATATTCCAACAGGCCGATAATTGAAAAAAGAAGTATCAGTGCATACAACAGCCATCTGGGACCAGGCCCGACGATATAGATCAGGGCAGGGATGGCAATAATACCCGTTAGCCATCTTTTAAGGTGCATGGGACAGGGTGTTCTCCTTTTCCGGACCGTTACCTAACTTCTATCTGGTGCAGGTTAGGATATCTTTTCTGAAATGCCTTGTGAGAGGCCTTCGTCATTTCAGGCCCCACTCCTCCCTTCCCCCAATCATTTGAGAAGGAAGTTCTTTTAGATCCTATTAGGACTATTTTTCACCCGTAGCGCCGAATCGCCTCTCTCTTTTTTGGTATTCCTCGATGGCCTCCAAATACTCATCTTTCCGGAATTCGGGCCACAGCGTGGGCGTAAAATAGAACTCCGTATAGGCCATTTGCCACAGAAGAAAATTACTGAGTCTGTATTCGGCGCTCGTTCTGATGAGTAGATCCGGGTCCGGCATACCCCCCGTGTAGAGAGAGTCCGAAATAATTTGCTCGGTTATCTTTTCTGAGGTTAAATCTCCCGATTCAACGCGCTTTGCAATCTTTTGGATGGCATCGGACACTTCTTGCCTGCTCCCATAGCTCAGGGCAAGGGTTAGAACCATGTCCTTGTTTCTTGAGGTCTTCTCAACAGTTTTTTGCACTCTATCCTGGACATATTTGGGAAGTTTGTCGATTCTTCCGATAGTCTGAAAGCGGATGCCGTTATTCAGCATTTCATCCAACTCGCCCTTAAGGAACCGACTTAATAGCTTCATTAGGGCCTCGACCTCATACTTTGGTCTTTTCCAGTTCTCCTCTGAAAAAGCATAGAGAGTGAGCCAATGGATTCCAATTTCTCTGCTCGCCTTGACAATGTTCCTTACGGACCCGGCCCCTTCCTCATGGCCCCGAATTCGATTCATGACCTTTTTTTTGGCCCATCGTCCATTTCCGTCCATGATGATAGCGACGTGTTTGGGTAAATTTTGGGGATCAATATTTGGCATGATAAAAGTGTGGGGATTATTAGGTTTCAGTGGTGCATGTCTCGTGCCAAAGCACAAAGGGGGGGTGCTTTAGAATTCCATGATCTCTTTTTCTTTCTCTCCAGTAACGTCATCAATGTTCTTTATATTTTCATCGGTTACTTTCTGCACCTCATCCTGACCTTTGAACATTTCATCTTCGGAAATTTCCTTTTCCTGCTTCAATTCCTTTAATAATTCGTTCGCCTCACGCCTGTGATTACGGATTGAAATCTTGCCATCTTCAGCCATTTTTCTAGCCAGTTTAGCCAATTCCTTCCTTCGTTCCTCAGTAAGAGGCGGAATTGGGATGCGGATAATCTTGCCGTCATTCATGGGGGTCAATCCGAGTTCAGACTTTAATATGCTTTTCTCTATCTCCCCTATGATGGCTTGATCCCATGGCTTGACGGTAATCAAACGACTCTCAGGGATAGAAATGGAGGCCACCTGATCCAGAGGCATCTGGGTGTCATAGCAACTGACCTTTATGCCATCCATGAGGGATGTGGATGCACGCCCGGTCCTGATTCTCATAAATTCCTTTTTCAGGATATCAATGGTTTTCATCATTTTTTGCCGACACTCTGATATGATTTCTTCTTTCATCACGTTTCCCCTGAAATTAATGTCCCTACTGTTTCTCCGAAGACAACCTTTTTAATGTTGTCCTTCTTCCTAAGATTAAACACGATGATGGGCAAGTTTTGACCCATGGCAAGGGATACGGCCGTCATGTCCATCACCTGTAAATTTTTTTGCAGGACCTCCATGTAAGTCAATCTCGTGTAGGGCTTTGAGGAGGGGTTTTTCTCCGGATCCGCGTCAAACACACCATCCACTTTTGTCGCCTTCAAAAGGACCTCCGCTTCTACTTCCATGGCCCTCAAAGCAGCGGCTGTATCCGTACTGAAATAGGGGTTGCCTGTACCGGCGCCAACCAAGACAACCCGATCCCTTTCCAAGTGTCTGATAGCCCTGCCTCTGATGTAGGGCTCGGCTATTTTGTTCATATCAATCGCTGACATAACTCGGGTCTCAGAACCCATCCTGTTCAGGGCCTCACCCAGGGCTATGGCATTGATGATCGTGGCCAACATGCCCATATGATCTCCTGAGACCCTCCCCATCCCATACTCTGATGAATTCAGTCCCCTAAATATGTTTCCCCCACCGATCACAATCGCAATCTTCACACCCGACTGTTGAAGGTTGTGAATCTCTGCGGCTACAGTATTGAGGATCTTTGGGTCAATGCCAAATGCATTATTCCCCATTAAGGCTTCCCCGCTCAACTTGAGCAAGATCTTTCTAAAGCGGGGCTTGTTAACTGTCATCCGATTCTCCCAATTGAAAACGGGCAAATCTACTGATCATGACATTCTCCCCTGTTTTGGCCATCAGATCAGTCACCAGATCCTGTATGCTGTTATCAGGGTTTTTTACAAAGGCTTGCTCTAGGAGACAAACCTCTGAATAAAATTTTTTCATCTTTCCTTCGACTATCTTTTCGATGACCTTCTCCGGTTTTCCTGATTCCTTTGCCTGGGTGGCATAAATCTCACCCTCTCTTTCCAAGGTTTCAGCGGATAACCCTTCCCGATCGACCGAGACAGGATTGGTCGCTGCAATCTGCATAGCGATATCTTTCGCGAAGTTAGCAAAATCATCAGTCTTAGCGGAAAAATCAGTTTCACAGTTTACTTCCACAAGGACGCCGATTTTGCCCCCAGCATGAATATAAGACTGTACCAGGCCTTCCGAGGTTTGGCGCCCTCCCCTCTTTTTAGCCGTTGCGATCCCCTTCTTTCTCAGAAAATCGATAGCTTGCTTGACGTCACCCTTACATTCCTTGAGGGCCTTCTTGCAATCCATCATTCCAACTCCGGTTTCCTCCCTCAGTTCTTTTACTTGCGATGCACTTATTTCCAATTTATGAGACCTCCACGGTATTTTCCTTAGTTTCGACGTCTTTTTTCGTTTCTAAATCTTCCTTGTTTTCGATGTCTCCAGCCGTTTCGATGACTTCCTCGTTTTCCGTGTCTCCGGCTGTTTCGATGTCTTCCTTACTTTCGATGTCTCCGGCCGTTTCGATGGTTTCCTTGCTTTCGATGTCTCCGGCCGTTTCGGTGGTTTCCTTGATTTTAAAGTCTTCCTTTTTGCTGATTCTTATGACTTCAGGTCCCCCTTTGTCCTCTTCGGTAGGCACAATCTCCGGCTCTTGAATAGCCTCTGTTTCTTGCTCTTTATCCGATTCCGCCCTCAATCTCTCTTCGGCTAAGCTGTGCCCCTCAATACAGGCATCCGCTATCTTTGAACAAATCAATCTGATTGCCCGAATCGCATCGTCATTTCCCGGAATAATGAAATCAATGTCATCCGGATCGCAATTGGTATCCGCAATCGCTATAAGGGGAATCCCCAGTTTTTTAACTTCCTTTACGGCTATACTCTCCTTTTTGGAATCAACGATAAAAACAGCGCCGGGCATTTTATCCATATCCTTGATGCCGCCCAGGTTCCTTTCTAACTTGAACAGGTCTTTTTCCAGCTTCAGGGCTTCTTTTTTTGTATAGCGGTTGATGGAGCCGTCCTCCTTCATGGCTTCCAACTCCTTAAGACGCGCTATACTCTTTCGTATGGTTTGAAAATTGGTCAAGGTCCCCCCAAGCCAACGGTTTACCACATAAAACATCCCACATCGTTCACTCTCCTCAACGATAGATTCATGGGCCTGTTTTTTTGTCCCCACAAAAAGAACCGGATACCCGTCCGATACCGTTTGCACAATATATTCGTATGCCTTTTGAAAAAGATTCACAGTCTTTTGAAGATCTATGATGTGAATGCCGTTACGCGATCCGAATATATAGGGCTTCATTTTTGGATTCCAACGCCTCGTTTGATGACCAAAATGGACACCAGCCTCTAAAAGCGACTTCATATTAATCGATAATGCCATTTACTCCTCCTGATTCTATGGAGATCCTGTGTGATCCCCATCCCAAGGTTGATCCTCCGTTCGGGCACATCATCCCGAAAAAATTCGAGCACCGAGGTGAATCCCAAACGTGTGAATTTGCTACGCCTGCATTTTCGCCTGCATGAAAACCTACACCATCGATTTCTCGGATTGAGGCCTTCCATCGCGTGATATGGGAGAGGCCGGCCCTCCTGGGGTTCCGGGCGTCGGGATGAGACGTCCTAACCGTTCCTACCCTATACCAACGCGGGTGAAGAACCCCGACGAAATCGAATCAGGCCAACCCATCTATGGGTGTGAAAGGTTTTCCTTCAGGCACTGATTTAAACGGAATTAAACAAAAAATTCAAAACTCTGTTTTTAACATTACAAATTATACTTTACAAGAAAAAAATAAGATGCCCAGACTGCACCGATTGGCCGACCCCTATAAGGCTTGGATTTAAATTATTTGACCTTTTTTCACGCATTTCTTTATACTAAACTATAAGTCTTTATAAAATAAGATCTTATTCTTGAATCAAATGTCTGGCGAGGCAGGTCGGGATGCTGGAGAGTAAGGGAATTCTATTTTTTATCCAGGATCCAGGGGCCAGCATCCAGCATCCGGTATCTGAGGGGAGTTATGCCCATGGATGATGACCTAAAAAGAAATATTAAAAAGATGACGGAGAAGACGGAAATAAAGTTGACCGAATCCCTCCTCCGATGGAAATACAAGAAAGAGGGGAAGGAAATCCCTGCGGATCAAAATCTTGAATCCCAATCACGGCAGATCATGAACCAGGCCCATAAAACCCTCTCAAAAAGAGGTAAGAGTATCTGGAAAGAATTCAAGAAGGCCTATCGAAAAAAGGGCGCCGAGGAGGAACAGGGCGATTGAGCAAACGGGAACGTTTAAATAAGATTCGAATCGGACTTGATGAGGTTGAGGAGCAAAGGCTATCACCTTGGGCCTGTTTGAGCCGTCACGCGCTAAGGCAGAAAGAGGAAAAAACAATTCTCTTGGGTCACAGGCAACACTTTTCTCTTGATACCGATCGGATCCTCCATTCAAAGGCCTATTCTCGATACATTGATAAAACACAGGTATTCTACCTCATAAAGAACGATCATATTACTCACCGGGTACTTCATGTTCAACTCGTCTCCAAAATAGCCAGGACGATCGGGCGCCTTCTCAGGCTCAACGAAGATCTCATCGAGGCAATCTCCCTCGGGCATGATATTGGTCACGCACCCTTTGGCCATGATGGCGAAAAGTTTCTTTCGGAACTTTCCAGGCAGCAAGGACTTGGGCATTTTTTTCACAATCTGCAGGGCGTCAGATTTTTAGAAAAAATTGAGAGGAAAGGAAAAGGCTGGAACCTCACACTCCAGGTCCTCGATGGTATTTTGTCCCATAATGGGGAGGGACACAGTCAGGCCTTGAATCCAGAGAAAAACAAAAACTTTCAGAGACTTGAACAGGAAATGGCAAAAGTGGAGGAACACCCCAATACGGAACTCTACCCCATGACCATGGAAGGATGTGTGGTCAGAATGGCGGATACCATCAGTTATGTCGGGCGAGATATTGAAGATGCCATCCGGCTAGGGCTTATCAGCAGGGATGATTTGCCCGAAGACTGTCGACAGATTCTAGGAGAAACGAATGGCACCATTGTCTACACCCTTGTGGAGGATCTGGTCGCCAATAGCCTGGACAAACCTTATATATCTTTCAGTGAAGAGGTGGCAAGGGCCCTGAAAAAGCTGAAGGACTTTAATCAGCACTATATTTACACCAGCGACAAGGTGAAAAGGGAGACCTCAAAAGTAAAACAAATGTTTGAACTGCTCTTTGAGAAATACTTGCTGGATCTGGAAAGAGGAAATAAGGCGTCTGATATCTTCCGGGAATTTTTAGACGGCATGTCTTCGGCTTACGGGACGGATACACCTTCTGCCGGCATTGTGCGTGATTTTATAGCCGGGATGACTGATGATTATTTTTTGGCTCAATGCCACAAGCATTTGATTCCTCAATCCAAATCGATCCGGTTCTAGCCGGCCGATTCCCCACCCGCTTGGCCCCATACTTTTTCATTAAATATGGTTCTTCTCCCAGCCCCCTCGACCTTTGCCCGCTGTTCGTGTGGCGGGCCTGAATCCTTCCTGGTCACCATCTCTTTTGGAAATGATCCTTAAACATTTTTTTCGGCCTGCAATGTCATTGTGATGATCGAACCGGTCTTAATCCATGTACCACTTTTATATATAAAAGTGGTTGACAAAAATAAGTCAAATAAGTAAAGGGTATAGTCACTTATCATTGTACACGATGGTCTCGCCTTCTGTGAGTTGCAGCTCCGTGGGTCTTGGAGGTTGTGAACCATTGTATTTCACAAATCCTGTTTGAACTGAATTTTTTGTGTGGCTGAGTGTCAACCCGATTTGAACCATTCTTACATGTTAAAATCTGGCTTTCATATAATTTCCTAAAACACCATAGCTCAAAACTATAAAAATCCCTATTCGACTAGACCCCATTGGGTAATTAAAGGGAGGTCTTGAGAAATGCCCCCATACAGCGAGCCGAAAGAGGGTGAAACCCTGCTAAAACTCAATGATGTCCACATGCGCTTTGGAAAAGTTGCCGCCTTGGCGGGTGTGGACATAGAGGTAAAAAAGGGTGAGATCCATTCTATTATCGGCCCCAACGGTGCCGGCAAGACCGTCATGATGAACTGTATCAACGGCCTCTATAAACCTCAACAAGGGGAAATCCATTTCAAGGGCCAAAAAATCAATGACCTGAAGCCGTACCGGAGAGCAGAGCTTGGCATATCAAGGACCTTTCAGAAAATAGAGTTATTCGGTGGCATGTCGGTTCTCGATAACATCCGCCTGGGCAGACACATTCATCTCAAATCGGGGATTATCAGTGGCGCCCTCTATGTGGGAAGGACAAAGCGGGAAGAAATATCCTCCAGAAGGTTTATCGAGGAGGAAATTATCGACCTGTTGGAAATAGAGAGCATCAGGCATAAGACCGTTCATATGCTGCCCTATGGCTTACAAAAAAGGGTCGAATTGGGCAGGGCGCTTGCCCTCAATCCGGAGCTCCTTTTGTTGGACGAACCCCTGGCGGGACTCAATTTGGAAGAAGTGGAGGATATGGCCCGCTTTATCCTCGACATCAATGAAGAGGACCGGTGGAAGGTCACCTGCATTCTTGTGGAGCATGATATGGGTGTTGTCATGGATATCTCTCACCAGGTCTTTGTTCTGAATTTTGGGAATAAGATTACGGATGGAACCCCGGAAGAGGTCCAGAATAACCCTGATGTCATAAAGGCGTATTTAGGTGAAGAGGACCTATATGCCACGAGGAGGTAAAGGGTTAAATGCCAAGATCTGAAATAGAGATCACAAAGGATCTGACCATACCAAAGCTTTTCCTTCAGCAATGCAAAAAGTTCGGCAAGAACAAGGTCGCCATGCGGGAAAAGGAATTCGGGATATGGCGCCCCATTTCCTGGCAGGATTATCTAGAAAACGTCAAATACCTATGCCTTGGGATGGTTGAACTTGGATTGAAAAAAGGCGACAAAGTGGCCATGATCGGGGACAATCGCCCCGAGGGCCTTTGGGCTGAGATGGCTGCCCTGTGTGCCGGGGGGATCAGCGTTTGGCTTTTTCAGGACTGTATGTTGGATGAGGTAAAGTACATTATCGATCATTCTGACAGCAAGTTCTTTATGGGAGAAACCCAGGAGGAAGTGGACAAGGCCATTTCAATAAAAAAGGAGTGTCCCAAGCTGGAATGGGCCGTCTGGGACGATCCCAAGGGCATGAGAAACTATGACCAAGATTTTCTTATCAGCCTAAAAAAGGTCCAGGAACTTGGAAGGGCATTGGACGAAAAAGAGCCCGCCCTCTTTGAGGATCTGATCAATAACGTCCATGGAGATGATATTTGCCTCCTTTTCTATACCTCAGGCACCACTGATCTTCCCAAAGGGGCCCTCCTGAGTCATTGGAATATGCTGACCATGGGCCAGAACCTCATGGCCGTCGATCCTTGCTATGATACCGATGATTTTGTTTCCTATCTCCCCTTCGCCTGGATCGGAGAGCAGATGATGTCTATCTCCTGTGGTCTTCAGGTGGGCTATACCATCAACTTCCCGGAGGAACCGGAGACGGCGAGGGAAGATATCAGGGAGATCGGTCCCCATGTCATGTTCGCACCTCCCAGACTCTACGAGGGCATGACCCGTCAAGTCCAGGTCAAATATATCGACGCCACCTGGATTAAAAAAAACATCTATGAATTTGCAACCAAGGTGGGATACAAGGTCGCCAATCTAAAGTTTGATAAGAAGCCGGTACCCTTGTATTGGAAATTTTTGAACTGGATGGCCTCGATCTCCATGCAGAAAAAATTAAAGGACCATCTGGGCATGTCCAGGCTCAGACACGCCTACACGGGGGGGGCGGCCATGGGGCCGGACCATTTCCGTTTCTTCCATGCTTTGGGAGTCAATCTGAAGCAGATATACGGTCAGACAGAAATTGCCGGTATTTCCATTGTGCATAGGGACGGTGACGTGAAATTCGACACGGTGGGAACCCCAATACCGGAGACCGAAATCAAAATCACTGAAGATGGGGAAATCATATCCAAAAGCCCTTC
>JAQYVK010000192.1 GCA_030145585.1 Desulfatiglandales bacterium
AATCGATCCCACCGATGATTGACTTCTTCCTGGAAGTGATCTATATCCTCCTCCTTTAGATGCTTGAACCTGCCCTGCAGTTGGATGAACTCATGCAGTGCTTTCTGCTTCGGATTTTTATTGATGGTTATTTTGGCCCCATTTTCAATCTCGAAAAGTGGAAACAGCCGGGTCTGCACGGCCAGTTTAGATAGTTTAACGGTGTGTTCCGGGAGGTAGCCCCATCCTGGCACACAAGGCGTTAGGATGTGAAAAAATCGAAAGCCCCGCATCTCCTTTGCCCTTTTTACTTTGGCCATGAGATCATCAGGATAGGCGATAGTGGCTGTGGCTGCATAAGGGACTTCGTGTCCCATCATGATCCACATCATGTCTTTCTTATTTTCAAGCTTCATGGCTGGGGGTGGATTCGTGGCGGTCTTTGCGCCGAATGGTGTCGCACTGCTGCGTTGATTGCCGGTGTTCATGTACGCTTCATTGTCATAGCAGACATAGATAAAATCTTCATTCCTTTCAGCCGCAGCCGACACCCCGCCGAAACCAATATCAAACGTGGCCCCATCTCCTGCCCAACCGATGACTTCGGTCTCATCATTCCCCTTTGCCAAAAGGGCCGTCTTGATCCCACCGGCAAATATGGCTGTGGAACCGAACGGACAGGCTACAGTGTCGATTAATCCGTTCTCGTGCACAAGGCTCCTCGTTGGAAACAGCACACCGGGAGAAGCACACCCTGGCGGCATGACTATAACCACCTTCTCCCCCATCACCTTTATAAAGTATCTCAATGCGAGGACAACCCCGCAGCCGGAGCAAAACCCGTGGGGAGATTTCATATATTCGGTATCATTATATCTTAATTGTATTTCTGTCGTATTCATCTTTATCCTCATAAGGGCTGAGTCCCAACCACATCGCCTCTCGGACCGGTTGAGCGGTATCAATTGTGAACCGGATCGCTTTTTCAACGAGTTCAGGGGTGATGTCGGCCCCGCCAAGACCGGAGACAAAACCATAAATGTATTTGGCGTTGCTCTCACCACTCATTGCCCATCGAAGCTCCTGGCAGAAAATACCGCCTTGGCCCGGTGAGATGTCTCTTTCGATCACCAGTATTTTCTTTTTGTCTTTGAGTGACTCTCGCAACATCTCGGCGGGGAACGGACGAAACATTTTCAACTTGACCATGCCGACTTTATCACCATTTTGACGCAAGGTATCGATCACATACCGGCTTGTACCGACCGCGCTGCCGGAGACAACCAAAACCACATCCGCATCATCACAGAGGTATTCCTCAACCGGCAGATAGCTTCGACCGAACATGTCGTTGAACATATCATTGCATTCGATGACCTTACTCAGACATTGGCTCTCCAATTTGTGCAGATGGTACCGGTCCAACATAAAATTTCCAAATTCGTGACCTGTCGGAGCAGACTCAATTTCACAGAGCTTCCACCCCCCACCCGGCTTCTTCAGGGTCGGATTGTATGCGGGAAGGTAGCCGTCTACCTTATCCTGGTCAGGAAGATCAACGGATTCCGACAAGTAAGAGAGGTAAACGCCGTCCAGGCAGACCATGATAGGGATGGATATGGACTCCGATATTTTGTAGGCCTGGATCACTGTATCCAGGACTTCCTGAACCGATTCACAGTAGAACTGCATCCAACCCGTATCCCGCTGGGCCAAACTGTCCGTCTGTTCACATGTCAGGTTCCAGGGCGCGCCCAAAGGCCTGTTCACATTCACCATCACGATGGGTAGGCGTGCCCCGGCGGCCCAGTGCAATCCCTCGTGCATCCAGGCGAGACCTTGTGAAGAGGTCGCCGTGAAGACCCTCGCTCCGGCCAGGGATGCTCCGGTTACATAACCGAGTGCGGCCATTTCGGATTCCACGTTAACGAATTTCCCCTTCATGATTCCCTGAGCATAAAACTCGGAGATCTGTTCCGGAATCCTCGATTGAGGGGTGATAGGGTAAGCACAAACGACATCCGGTTTGGATAAAAGAGCCCCGTAGGCCGCAGCTTCATTGCCTGTAATCACTTTGATCATATCGTCTATCCCCCCCAGGAAATGGCATCACGAGGACATTCCTCGATACAAATTCCACAACCATCGCATCTTTCCGAGGTCACATCCATACTCCACGGGTCTTTCTCAAATGAAATGGCAATGGTCGGACAGGCCATATAGCAAATCATGCAACGATGGCACTTGGACATTTTCTCCGGGTTATGTACAGGCAATCGTCCCGTCGGCTTTTTGCCCGGCGCTTCACTCCCGGCGGCGGAGTTTTTTTGCACCACCTCCCCTTTGGCGTGGCTGTTGATATTTTGAAATCCTTCCATGGCGCACTCGGCATTTTTGTCAGGCTTGGGGGTACTTTCTTTGATCACCTCGATGAGATCATCCACCGACACCTCATCCATCATGCCCGCCAGTGCGCCGAGGAGCGTCGTATTGATCACTGGTAGCCCACCCGGTATCACCAGTCCTCTTTCTTTTGCAATGCCGTAAGCATCCACCGTGAAAACGTCATAATCCTTCAGCGCAGGATAATCACTCACCGGCCGGGAGGAATTCAATAAGATCTTACCGTTTTCTTTGATACCCAAATGTTCTCCTGCTTCTTCAATCAATGCCTCATCCATGAGTACTAGATAGTCCGACTCATACATTTTACATCGCAACAACAGGGGCTTGTCGGAAATACGAACATACCCCTC
>JAQYVK010000193.1 GCA_030145585.1 Desulfatiglandales bacterium
ACCAGACATCACATAGGATTTCCCCACCAACACCCAGCTTTCTGGCTTGTCCACCGGTCATAACCCCCTGAGAAGTTGAGAGAATGTTGGTGCCGAATCCATTTAAAACCTTCGGGATTTCATCACTTTTGGTATAAACGCGACGACTGGGTTTGCTCACCCTCTGAATACCTCCAATGATGGGTTGCCCCTTTTCATCATAACTCAAAAAAATCCTGATAACCCCCTGGCGTCGATCTGCCGTTATTTTAAAATTCTTGATAAAGCCTTCCGATTTCAAGATCTTGGCGATATTGATTTTCTGTTTGGAACTGGGGATATCCACCGTATCGTAGGATACCATACCCCCATTCCTTATCCTGGTTAACATATCGGCAATCGGATCGCTCATAGTCATTGATCTAGCTCCTTGAAATTGTTGTCCTATAAAAATACGTTACCAGCTGGATTTAATAACCCCTGGAATTTCACCGTGCAAAGCCATATTTCGAAAGCAGATTCGGCAGATACCGAATTTTCTCAAAAAGGCCCGCGATCTGCCGCAGATAGGGCACCGATTATAACGGCGAGTGGAAAATTTCTGCTTTCTTTGAGCCTTAGCGATAAGGGATTTTTTTGCCAAAATTACCTCCTGGTCATTGTCTGAAGGGCATTCCTAAAAGTCTTAATAGAAAATGACCCTCCGCATCAGTCTTCGCAGTCGTTATCATTGAGACATTCAACCCCTTTATCTTGTCTATCTTATCATAGTCGATTTCAGGGAAAATAATATGCTCTTTTATTCCAATCGTACAGTTGGCACGCCCGTCAAACACCTTATTAGACAATCCTCTAAAATCCCTGACCCTTGGAAAGGCGACATTAAAGAGTTTGTCTAAAAAATCAAACATTCTGTCGCGTCGCAATGTTACCATACAACCTATAGGCATCCCTTCACGAAGCTTGAAACTGGCTATGGATCTTTTAGCCTTTGTGATAACGGCTTTTTGTCCGGCAATAAGGGTCAATTCCTCCACGCCCTTATCCAGCACTTTGATATTATATATGGCTTCTCCAAGGCCCATATTTAACACAACCTTGTTTAAGCGGGGCACGGCCATGATACTCTTATAACCAAACTCATCTATCATAGCTGGAACCACATCTTTTTGGTATTTTTCTTTTAGCCTTGACAAATCCGCCTCCAAAGCAATCCGGCCTTCAAACGGTTTCTATCTTTCATCTGAAAAGAATCATATCTTGAGGTTTGACCCTTTAGATACGCGTTCACATCAAGCATCTAATAGTTCCCCGCACTTCTTGCAAATGCGTACCCTCGATTGATCCTCCAATATGCGCTTTCCAATCCTTGAGGACTCAGTGCACTTGGTGCATACAATCATCAAATTGGAAAGATGTATTGAGGCCTCCTTTTCTACGATTCCCCCCTGAGCGGCCTTGCCCCCAGGTTTGGTATGTCTTTTAACCAAGTTGACCTTTTCAACAATGGCGCGTCCCTTCTTTTCATCCACCTTTAAGATCGCACCTATCTTACCTTTTTCTTTTCCGGTCAAGATGGTGACTTTGTCATTTTTTTTAAATAAGGGATGCTTCTTTTTCACCGATTTTGCTCCAATCCATATGCGACAGCTTTAGCCGGAATGATTTCCCTCTGCAGTAAGCAGCGGGGAATTCGCCTTTAAAGAACCTCAGGGGCCAGAGAGATGATCTTCATAAAATTTTTTGCCCTCAATTCTCTTGCCACTGGACCAAAAATCCTCGTGCCGATGGGTTCTTTTTGCTGAGAGATAAGTACTGCAGAATTATCGTCAAATTTGATGAATGAGCCATCTGTCCGATGGATCTCCTTACTGGTCCTTACGATGACCGCTCTCATAACATCACCTTTTTTAACCTTGGAGTTAGGTATCGCCTCTTTAACCGACACAACAACGATATCCCCAACGCTTGCATATCTCCTCTTTGAGCCGCCAAGCACCTTTATGCACTGCAATGATTTTGCTCCCGAATTATCGGCAACTTTCAATTTGGTTTGGGTTTGGATCATCTCTTCTGCTCCGGTCTAGTCCTGCTTGTCGTCTCTCATGATGTTCCGACGTTTCCATCAATTTTTTCCAGAACCTGCCATCTCTTTCTTTTACTAAGAGGCCTGGTTTCTATGATTTTGACCTTGTCCCCGACCTGGCATGTATTTCGAGGGTCATGAACCATAAATTTACTTTGACTTCGGACATATTTCCCGTATGTTCTCTCTTTTTTCAAACGACTGACAAGAACCATAATCGTTTTATCCATTTTGTCCCCAACGACAATTCCGGTCAGTTTTTTTCGTACGCCGCGTCCTTTCATTCTTACCTCTTTCAACTTTCACCGCTGGAGATTTGAAGTTCGTTCAAGACTGTTTTAACACGTGCCAGATCTTTTTTTATTTTTCCCAACATGGCCGTGTTTCCAAGCTGTCCGGTCGCTTTCTGAAATCTCAAGTTAAATAACTCCCGACCCAACTCCTGTTCTTTCTCATTTAACTCCTCGGCACTTAAATCACGAAGTTCTTTTGCCTTCATGTTGATAATCCCCTTGTCACGAATCTCGTGGAGAATGGGAGTTTATGGCTGGCCAACCGAAAGGCCTCTGCTGCGACACTTTCTCCGACCCCTTCCATTTCATATAAAATTCTACCCGGCTTGACGACAGCAACCCATCCCTCTGGAGAACCTTTTCCCTTCCCCATTCTTGTTTCGGCCGGTTTTTTGGTTACAGGTTTGTCAGGAAAGACTCGAATCCAAATTTTCCCTCCACGTTTCACGTGTCTTGTGACGGCAATTCGTGCAGCTTCTATCTGTTGGGCTGTCAAAAAGCCACATTCCAGGGCCTGCAACCCATATTCACCAAACTCGAGTCTGCTTCCTTTGCTTAAGGCCTTTCCTTTCATTCGACCTTTTTGCTTTTTCCGATGTTTAACTTTTTTTGGGCTTAACATAATTCATACTAACCTTTTTTATCAGGTAAGATTTCTCCTTTAAAAATTGAGACCTTTACACCGATGACACCATAGGTGGAAAAAGCCTCTGCAAATCCATAGTCTATATCCGCTCTAAGGGTATGAAGGGGAACCCGTCCTTTCCTATACCATTCCCGACGGGCCATTTCAGCACCTCCCAATCGACCGCTACAGGCAATTTTGATCCCCAATGCCCCGAACCTGAGGGCGGAAGTAACACTTTTTTTCATAGCCCGCCGAAAGGAGATGCGTCTAACCAATTGGAGGGCCACATTTTCGGCGATGAGCTGGGCGTCAACTTCGGGCTTTCTTACCTCCTGGATATCTATTATAGCTTCCCTCTTTATCTGCTTTTCAAGGTCTCTTTTGACATTTTCGATTTCTGCCCCCTTCTTGCCAATGACGAGGCCCGGTCTTGCCGTATGTATTTTGATCCTTATCTTGTCTGCGGCCCTTTCTATTTCGATCTTTGATATTCCCGCCTGAACGAGTCTCTTTTTTAAATATTTCCTTATCTTATAATCTTCCAAGACAAAATCACTATAGTCTTTCCCTGCGAACCATCTCGAATCCCAAGTCCTGTAAATCCCCAATCTGAAACCGATTGGATTAACTTTTTGACCCAATTTTCACCTCCATGACTTTGATTTTGTCTCGGTTATCAGACAACTCATTCAAGCTGTTTGATAAAAATCCCTCTAGCCTTCTTCCAAAATAACTGTGATGTGGCTGGTCCTCTTTCTTATTCGTGTGGCCCGTCCCATGGCGCGGGGTCGAAATCTCTTTAGAGTGGGGCCTTCATCAGCAAATATGGTTTTAACGAAAAGGGTGTCCACATCTATTTCAGTATTTTCTTCTGCGTTTGCCACCGCAGAGCTGATCAATTTTTTTACGATGTATGCGCTTTTCTGGGGAGCAAAATTGAGTAAGTTCAAGGCTACCTCGACTCTTTTCCCTCTCAATTGATCCATGACCAATCTCGCCTTTCGTGGTGATATTCTTACGTATTTTGCCACTGCCCGTGTTTCCATCATTTCCCACCTTTCAATCGGGATTTTTTATCTCCGGCATGGCTGTAAAAGGTTCTCGTTGGTGAAAACTCTCCTAATTTGTGGCCGACCATATCTTCGGTAACAAAAACGGGTATAAATTTTCTTCCATTATGGACCCCAAGCGTGAGGCCCACAAATTCCGGAAGGATCATGGATCTCCGGGACCAGGTCTTTATGGGTCTTCTGCTATCCGTTCCAAGGGATGTCCTCACTTTCCTTGCAAGGTGTTCATCGACGAAAGGTCCTTTTTTTACCGATCGAGGCAATGGATTGCTCCTCCTGTTTCAAAATGCGTTGAGATACCTTTTATTATCAAGACAAGTTAATACTTCACACACAAATTGTCCTGAAATAATTTTGAATTTCTTCGTCTTTCCTTCTGGCTCCTGGGAATGCCGCCAACCGCAGGGAACTAAAACCCAAAAAATCATTTCCGTCTTTTCACAATGAGTTTGTCACTCGCCTTTTTCACCCTCGTCTTATAGCCTTTAGTAGGCACACCCCAAGGCGTCACGGGATGTCGTCCTCCTGAGGATTTACCTTCCCCACCACCATGGGGGTGGTCCACGGGATTCATGGCTACCCCTCTGACATGGGGTCTTCGCCCTTTCCACCGGTTCCTACCCGCTTTACCCAGCCTTACCTTCTCATGTTCCAGATTACCTACTTGTCCGATGGTAGCTTTGCAATCGAGGGAAACCATTCGCACCTCCCCGGAGGGGAGTTTAATCTGCGCATATTTGCCCTCTTTGGCCATTAGCTGCGCATAACTCCCAGCACCCCTTGCCAATTGACCGCCATGTCCTGCATTTAGTTCAATATTGTGGACGGCCGTACCTAAGGGAATGCTTCTCAACGGTGCCGTATTCCCTGTTTTGATTTCAACAGTCGTTCCGGAGAGTATCTTATCTTCAACGCGTAGCCCTGTTGGGGCTAAAATATAGCGCTTTTCACCATCGGCATAATGCAACAGCGCAATATTTGCAGAACGATTCGGATCATATTCTATGCCCGCCACACGCGCCGGGATCCCATCTTTGTCACGCTTAAAATCTATTATCCTGTAAAGACGTTTGTGCCCTCCACCCTTGTGACGACTTGTGATCCGACCGTGGGTGTTTCGTCCTCCGGACTTGTTCAGAGGCCTTAAAAGACCCTTTTCCGGTCTTTTACGAGTCACCTCCTCTTGAGTCGAATAGGTTTGATTTCTTCTGCCCGGCGAAGTGGGCTTGTACCTTTTTATTGCCATTTTCTTCTCCGAAGAATAGGACCTTCTTTGAAGGCCAGTTCTTCTATCGGTTGTCTATCTTGATGAACCCTGAAAAAGCCAAAATGGCTTATCACATACCCTCAAAAAATTCGATGTTTTCACCCGGAGCCAATGTGACGATCACCTTTTTCCAATCAGGCCTTTTTCCGACGGTTCTGCCCATTCGACGTTTCTTCCCCTTCATGTTCATGGTCTTCACGCTTAATACCTTGGCTTTAAAGAGGGTCTCAATAGCTTGTCTAATTTCCACTTTGTTGGCCCTTCGGTCTGCCTTAAAACTGAGTTGGTTGTTCAACTTCTTTTGAAGGCCACCTTTTTCAGTGATATGAGGTTCCTTGATGACTTTGTAAATATCCATTAGGGAATCAACGCCTCCTCTATCTTGGGAATAACGGACTGAACCAGGAAAAGATGATCATGATTCAGGATGTCGTATACATTAAGACCTTGATATCGCATGACCTTCACCCAAGGGACATTTTTAGAAGATTTTTCAAGGTTTTCATTTTTATCTTCAGTAATAATGAGTGCTTTATTGACTCCAAAGTCGCTCATAACTTCTACAAAATGCCTGGTCTTAATCTCAGGCAAGTTGAAATCGAGAACAACCATCAATCGGTCATTCTGGAATTTATCGGTCAACGCCATACGCAAGGCGCCTTTTCTGACTTTTTTGGGAATGTCCTGGGCATAACTGCGAATGCTCGGACCGAAGGCGACACCTCCACCACGTCTTGTCGGAGATGATGCGGCACCGACCCGAGCCCTGCCAGTACCCTTCTGCCTCCAAAGTTTGGTTCCAGAGCTCCTTACGTCTGAGCGACTCTTCACCGAGGCACTACCCGTTCTGCGCTTATTAAGTTGGCTTACGACAACTTGGTGAAGCACCTGTTTCTTGATTGGGACTCCAAAAATCTCCTCATTCAATTCTATTTGTGAAGTCTTTTTGTTCTGCAAATTATATACGTCAATAACGGCCATTTTATATGCCCTGTTTTATCTTATCCTTATTAAAGGAAAATGATTTTGAGTCAGCGTTGTGGTTGTTCCAGAAAGGGTTACACCTGATGATTTTTTGAAAAACCGAAAGCTTACCCTAATTCACCTCTATCTTGCTAATTTCAATGATGCTATTACGACTTCCCGGGACCGCCCCTTTAAGGGCAATGATATCCATCTCAGGCCTTACATCCAAAATCTTAAGGTTTTTGGTGGTGACTTGTTTGTTTCCCATGTGACCCGGCATCTTTCTCCCCTTATAGACCCGACCGGGTGTCGCGCTTGCCCCGATGGACCCGGGCACTCGATGAGCACGGCTGCCGTGGGTTTTTCTCCCACCTGAAAAGTTCCATCTTTTCATAACACCAGCGAACCCCCTGCCTTTGCTCAGACCGGTAACATGAACCATATCGCCAATGCTGAAGATGTCTGCTTTAATTTCCTGACCCAGTTCGAACTCATCCGCATTTTCTACTTTAATTTCTCTCAAATTCTTAAAAAACCGATCTCCTGCGGCTTTATAATGGCCTTGTAATGGTTTATTTATCCGTTGCTCCTTTTGGGGTTCAAACCCTACTTGGATCGCTTCATAACCATCCCGCTCTTTTGTCTTCTTTTGGATCACCACACATGGTCCAACCTTCAGAATGGTTACGGGAAAACTTTTCCCTTCTTCCAAGAAATAACGAGTCATTCCCAATTTTTTACAATAAATATTTTTAACCATGAGAACTCAGCTCCGCATGTGCTACAGTTTTATTTCTACATCAACGCCTGCTGCCAAGTCAAGTTTCATAAGGGCATCCACAGTCTGTTGAGTGGGTTCAAGGATATCCAAGAGCCTCTTATGGGTTCTTATCTCGAACTGTTCCCTAGACTTCTTATTCACATGTGGAGATCTTAAGACGCAGTATTTGTTGATAACGGTAGGTAGGGGAATCGGGCCCGCCACTTTGGCGCCGGTCTCTTTCGCAGTTTCTACGATTTCGTTTGCCGACTGATCTAAAAGCTTATGATCGTAGGCTTTCAGACGTATACGAATTTTCGGATTGGTAATCACCTTGCTCATTGCAGACCTTCCCTAACCTAAAAAGATGCCCTTACTTATAGACAAATCCCGTGCTTCCGCATGGGTTTCATTATTCAATAATCTCACTGATGACTCCGGCACCCACTGTCCTGCCACCTTCTCGGATGGCAAAACGCAACTCCTTCTCCATCGCTATGGGCGTTATCAGAACGACCTCCATCGTGACATTGTCTCCAGGCATCACCATCTCTACGCCT
>JAQYVK010000194.1 GCA_030145585.1 Desulfatiglandales bacterium
CCTTCAAATGAGGAAAGGTCGAAGTCATCCGGGAGCGCGGGTGAGACCGGCCGGTTTAATACGGCGTCGTACACCTTATTATCCACATAAAAGGGAGCGAAAATGATACTACAGACATCGCCAACGAAACTCCGATCAAAAATAGGCTTTGGCATGTGGCCGCTGAACCTTTCATCTATGAGGTCCTCTGTATCTTCACGGGTAAGATGAGGTTTTAGGAAACGGCCTTCAGTTTCAGACGTGAGGAATCGGAGTTTCAAGGTCTGGCTCCTCAGACCTAGAGAGGGGGGGAAATAGGGAGATGAAATGCCTTGATGGCTGACATCCACGATTTTCTGCTTTATCCCATTGGAGATACAGAAAAAAAGCATGCCCTTGAATCGCCAATAGGGGAGAAAAACCAGCTCTTTGTTCAGGGGTGCATTGTGAGGCAGTACATAGCGAAAAACGCGACTCAAGAGATAGGATTTCACACGGCAGAACTCGCAGGAAAACAGGTGGTCCGTCTCCTCCAGGGTCGCAGGTGCCCCGCACTGAGGGCACTGGTGCTCGATGAGGAGGTTAGAGCTTTTCACCGCACTTATTGCAATACATGGCTTCCGGCATGTTTTCGCTACCGCACTTCGCGCAGAACGTGGATTCCGGTTTTTCCTCAGCAGGATGGCCACACCGCGAACAGAACTGAGCATTGGGGGTCAGGTTCTTGCTGCAGTGACCGCACTGTTTGAACACGACCTGCTGGTGGCCGCATTTTGGGCAGAATTTTGCATCTAACGGGATGGAGTTTTCACACTCAGGGCAAGAAGCGGTACCAGGACCGCCTGTCTGCGAAGCGTCCGGTTTGGCACCGGCAAAATATTGTGAAAACATCGCGGGCATCATCAGCCCCATTCCCATGCCCATACCCGGGCCTGCACCCCCTTCGGATTCGGCCGCTTTTTCCATGGCCATCGCCGCTTTCATCTGCATGAGTTTGTTCATGTCCTTGAAGACGCCCATGCGGGAACGGTCATCAATGGCCTTCTGGACCTCCGGTGGAGGGGTGATCGCATTGATATACAAATGGGTCAGGCCGAGTCCAAAGTGTGCGAAATCCTCCTGAAGCCGCTTGGTGAGCCCTTCAGAAAGCTCATCGTACTTAGAGGGCAGGTTCAGGATAGAATCAATGGTTTCCCCCATGTAATCATTGAATCTCGAGACGATGACACGGTTTAGGTATTCTTCGATTTCCTCAGTGGTGTACACTCCCTGTGTGCCCACCAGGCTATTGATAAAGAGCAGGGGCTGGATCACCTGCAGATTAAAGACGCCGAAGGCGCGTAACCGGATAAGGCTCAGTTCCGAGTCCTTAAAGGCCACCGGATCCCTGGTCCCCCATTTGAGGTTCGTGAAGACCTTCATATTCACGAAATAGGCCTCCGCCCTCAGGGGGCTGGAGAGTCCCCATGGGATGCTGGCGATCTTGGTCAGGATGGGGATATTGGCTGTCTTGAGAGTGTGCCTTCCCGGACCAAAAGCCTCCAACGCCTTCCCTTGATAGAAAAAGACCCCGGCCTGGCTCTCCCTGACCGTCATTTGGGCCCCTAATTTGATTTCTGCAGAGCCTTCTTCCGGAATACGATGCACGAGCTCCTTTCCGGTGTCATCGAACCATTCCAGAATTTCCAAGAAAACCGCATTGTTAGTTCCCATTCACCCTTTCCCCTTTCTGAACAAAATTAGGACCTGAATCAATGAATTTAAAGCAAGAAGGATGCCAAAATGATGAATAAGCAATTTGTCCCAAGATCTCAGATTCATCCTCCTTCGAAAACTGTCTCTATCCCACATATCTGACCGGACACAACAGATATCTCTCACAGAGCACACGGAGAACGCAGAGGAAGAGGAATCTTTTCTCCTGCCGTTGAGAGGGACGGCAGGAGAAAAACCCATGCGCTTCGCGCCGGGGATTATTTGAATGAGTCATGGTCCGGCCAAGTATACATTGAAAGGAAAATCCAGCAAAATGCCGGAGTTATTTGTGCCCGTAGGGCGATTGTTTTTTGCTTCCGGTCCACTCAACCGGAAGCAAAAAGAAAGTTCAGCCTCTGCGCTCCCTGCGGGCTCTAGCGACCGTCGGGAGCGGGCGAGAGATCTCAAATTACAGTATGCAGAGACATCTTGTCCAGCCATGGCCAGCTCAGTAAGCAGGGTGCATAGAAGTAGAGGGTCGCTTGGGCAAATTTTGAAAACTGAAGTCCGGTAAACAATGTTATTGAAATTCCTAAGACTGATTGTTCTGACGTTTTTTCGAGAGATTGTGATCAAGGGCCAGGATCATTTGCCCCAATCAGGTCCGGTGATCTTTACCTCCAACCATCCGAATGCCCTGATCGACCCCCTCCTACTTCTCTATCTGCCACCCCAATACCGAATTCGATTTGTCGCAAAGGCGCCACTTTTTAAGATCCCATTGTTGGGCTGGCTTATGCGCCGAATCGGGGCCATCCCGGTCATGCGCCGATTGGACGTGAAGGGTAATGTTGATTATGAAACATTTTTTGCCTCCTGTGTCGATACATTGGCCGCAGGTGATTCCATCGCCATTTTTCCAGAAGGACGCTCACTCCCCCAGCCATACATGACTTCGCTTCGAACGGGTGCAGCGCGTTTGTTCTTTTTTGCCTGTGAAAAGGATCTCGATGTGAAAATCGTGCCCGTAGGGCTTAACTACGAACGTGGATCTGTGTTCCGAACGCCCGTGGTTGTTTCGGTCGCTCCGCCTTTGGATACCTCAGCATATGTTGAAAAACGTGAAAGCAACCCCAATAACGCTGTGCGTGAATTGACTGATGAAATCAGTCAGGCTCTGAATCAACATGTGTTCCAAGCGGGCGATTTCCGAGACCGCGACCTGTTCATGCTTCTGGATCGGATTTACAGGCTGGAACAAATCGATGATTCATGGCCGGAACGCTTGACACGGTTGAAAAAATTTGAGTCTGGCCTGAATACCCTGCGTGATTCTTGTTCTCCTGAAATAGACCGACTGCGGCGTATGCTCTCTAAATATGAAATACTGTCTCTCACCGCTGAAAAAAAACATCCCCCTTCTTGCTCCGATACCCCGCGTTCGACAAGACGCTTCCTTGTGGCGCTTGGAGGCCTCCCAATTGCAGCATTGGGGGCTTTATTGAACATTATACCCTACAAGGTCTGTGGTCTTCTTGTTAACTCCATTAGAAAATATAATGAAGCGGAAGCGGCTACTTATAAAGTCGTTTATTCAATATTTCTCTACCCTCTCGCTTTCATAGGGGAGGGGTTGCTGATCCATTGGTGGCTAGGTTGGCCCGCTTCAATACCATTTGCGATTGGGATTATTCCTTTAAGCTACTTCACCCTTTTCTTCTTCGAGTGGCTTTCCAAAGGGGGATGGGGCATTTCTACCCCTATAAAGAGAATTGAAAAAATCCATTCTTATCAGATCTCCAAGCGGCTCCACAACGAACGCCGTCGGATTCAAGATCAAGTGGATTCACTTGCTAACAGGCTCGATGCTCTTGACAGAGGATAGATGAGGTAAACAGGCTCGAAACATGGGAGATAAACGAGATGGAAAAAAATGATCGAAAAACAATTTTCGGCTGGTGCATGTACGATTGGGCGAATTCAGCTTATGTCACCACAGTCGCTGTTGCTCTATTACCGGCCTACTTTGCCGGGGAGATCGTGGGGCCCGAAGGGGTTATGATTGGTGGCACGGTATACAGTGCCACGACCCTCTGGGGATTTATTGTGGGTCTGGCCGCCTTTCTCAGCTTCCTTACCGCCCCCATATTGGGTGCCATCTCTGATTTTTCCGCAGCCAAAAAAAAGTTCATGATCACCTTTGCCTATACCGGTTCTCTCTTCACGATCTTGCTCTATTTCTGTCACTCCGGTGATGTTTTTAAAACCCTGCTCTTCTTCTTTGCGGCCCAGGTCTGTTTCATCAGTGGTAACGTCTTTTATGATGCCTTCCTGCCGCAAATCACGAGTGAGGATAAAATGGATTGGGTATCGGGCAAGGGGTTCGCCTATGGGTATGTGGGGGGTGGTCTTCAATTTGCGATAGCCTTGGGATTGGTCGCCGGGCATGCCCAATTGGGCCTTTCGCAGACCATGGCTGCCCGTATAGGAATCGTGATGGCCGGATTATGGTGGGCCGGCTTCACGCTCTTTATGATCAAGTACCTCTCTGAAACGCCCAGTGAGGAACCCTTACCTGACCGGTACCGTGAATGGCCCACACCGCTGGCCTACGTGGGCGTAGGCATTTCTCGTACACTGAAAACATTCCAACACCTTGGCCGGTTTCGGCATCTGGTACTTTTTCTGATTGCCTACATGATGTATAACGACGGCATTCAAACCGTCATCAACATGGCCACTATTTACGGTAAGGAAGAATTGAACCTGACGACCACCAGCCTGATGGTGACCCTGCTGGCTATCCAGGCCATCGCCATATTCGGTGCGTTGATATTCAGTCGGCTTGCCGGACGAATCAATACTAAACGGGCGGTGATGGTAACCCTTGTGCTTTGGTCGGGTGTGGTCATTTATGCCTACTTTATTGAAACGACCGCTGAATACTTTGCCCTGGGTGTGGCGGTGGGGATCGTCCTCGGAGGCTCCCAGGCACTCAGTCGTAGCCTCTATGGTTCTATGGTTCCTGAGGAAGCCAGCGCCCAGTTTTACGGCTTTTATACGATCTTTAGCAAATTCTCAGCTATCTGGGGTCCGCTGGTCTTCGCAATTATTCGCCAGGTTACAGGAACAGCCCGGCTCTCTATCATCTCCCTCATCATATTTTTTATCCTCGGGCTTGTGCTGCTCTATTTTGTTGACGAGGAAAAGGCCCGTGAAGCAAAAGTGGCCGGGGCGTTTTAGCGCAGAGCGCAGAGCGAAGGACTTAAAAAGAGAACCGGCCCGCCACAAAAAATAGGCGGGTAAAAATAACGGCGGGCAAGGATTCAAGGGGTCGAGGGGTCAAGGATTCGAGTGATTTGATGGGTATCGCATAGCCCGCCAAACATCCGGCGGGTAAACTCTACCCATCCTACAGATTAATACCAAGATTGGGTAGTTTAGATATTCGACTAGCTTATCGTAGAACGTGTATTATTCATTTCCCGCATATGCGGGAAGCATATTTTTGGCCGGACATGTCGTCCGGCTAAATGTCTGTGTGGGTCGAGAGACCCTGCTTGTCCCGCCATAGCCTTGGCGACGGCGGAAGAGAATTCGAAGGGGAACGGGTGGCTAACTTTCAGTTATTTGGTACCCAGCATCGGGTGACCAGTATCAGCCCACTTCAACCGCATTGACGGAGATCAACTTCGATTGATGGACACATCGAAACCTGAAAAACATATCATCCACCTTGATATGGATGCCTTCTACCCTGCGGTGGAAGTACTGGATAATCCGGACCTGAAGGGAAAACCGGTCATCGTAGGAGGAACCCGTGAAAGAGGGGTAGTATCCTCTGCCTCCTATGAGGCGAGAAAGTTCGGCGTCCACTCCGCCCAACCGACGGCCAGGGCTTTTCGCCTATGCCCAAAGGGTATATTTCTACCGCCCCGGATGGGGAGATATAAAGAAATCTCTGACCAGGTATTTGAAATCTTTTTCCGTTTTACTCCATTGGTTGAACCCCTCTCCATAGATGAAGCCTTTCTGGATGTGACAGGTTCCACGCGTCTCTTTGGTTTGCCCGTGGACATCGCGAAAAAAATCAAACATCTGGTACGCCAAGAGACAGGGTTGACGGTTTCTGCCGGACTTGCCCCCTCAAAATTTATTGCAAAGATTGCCTCGGACATAGATAAGCCGGATGGTTTGACGATTGTGCCGCGAGACCGGATCAGGGCTTTTTTGGACCCCCTTCCTATCGGGAAAATGTGGGGAGTCGGAAAGGTGACGCAAGAGGCCCTCAATCGCCTCAACATCCACACTTTCAAAGATTTGAGAACCACCTCAGCACTGGTTTTGGAGAAAAAATTCGGCAAGGGCGGCCTTAAGATACATCAATTGGCTATGGGTCTGGACGAGAGGGATGTAGTCCCCCATCATAAGGAAAAATCTATCGGTCACGAAGTAACCTTTTCACGCGATATTCTGGATAAGGATGAGGCGAAACAAGAGCTTTTGTCTTTGGCGAGTCGAGTCGCTCGTAGGATGCGCCGACATGGTCTTTCAGGGAAGACCGTTACCCTAAAGGTAAAGTATCTGGATTTCGTTCAGGTAACCCGCGCCAAGACCCTGACTAAATCTACCGATGACGGACCCGAAATATATGCGACCGTTTGCCTTCTTTTAAAAAAAACGGGTGTAGGCAAAAAACCGGTCCGGTTATTAGGCATTTCCCTTTCCCAACTCA
>JAQYVK010000195.1 GCA_030145585.1 Desulfatiglandales bacterium
CTGAGCTACGTCTCCTGCTCACCGCCTAGGGTGCCCATCGCGAGGCTCGCTGCCGCTCAGGCCAAGCTCACTGAGGAGGCGTATGATTTTATTTAAGGTAAACGGTGGGCGGTGAGCAGTTAACGGTTTCGGCTCACCGCTAACCGTTCAACGGTCATTCCGGCCAATCCTCCGAAGGAGGATAAAAGTCGGAATCCAGGAAAGATGGTGCCGTACATTCTGGATGCCGAATCATGCTGACTGTAAGAAATTGAGCCTCTACAGTCAGCTACAAGTCCGGCATGACACCATGGGTGCTTTTAATCAACCGCATTAGAACGCCTCGCCTTATAGACGATGGGTGTTTATTGTTTTCCCTTCGATATTTATCAGCCGTTCGTGTGGTTGATTCGTTTTTAAATTCACTTGAATCCTTGAATCCTCGAACCCTTTGTTACGATCGATAATGGGAGAGTTCATACAACCTCTGGCCGAGTTGAGAAAACCTTTCATCCACGTTGGATTGTTCTTCTGATTGGTTCGAGGCCTTGAGGATATCCCCATTGATAAAGCGCACCGCATTCTTATAGTTCAACTGGGAGAGGGCGCCGATATGTTCGACAACGCCCAGTTTGTGAAATTGTTTTCCCAGGTAATTCATCTCTTTTAAGAGGTCTCCCCTTTTCCCCACTTTTTCTTTCTGTCCGCTCATGGTTTTGACCGCAATCCAATAGGACTCTACAAAGGTCTTGGCGAGGGCGGCCCAGATGGGCAGTTTATCGTAACCGAGTTTTGTGACTTTATATCCCCCCCCATTATCAGCCCCGGTTATAAAGGCGCCTTCCACGAAATATTCCATGATGGCAGTGATTTTTTCCCCGAGGTCCTCCTTTTCATCAAACACAAACTCGTACTTAAACAGGTGCTTCAAAAAGGCATAGTCTGATATGATGGCCTCAATATGCCTCACCTCCTCTTTCCCGGAAAGAAGGGAAATGGACACAAAGGCGTGGGGAATGAAAAAATGGATAATGTTATTTTTGTAATATTCGAGTTCTATTTTCTTGTCTTCATCCACATAATGAAAAGGCTCCTCCTCACCGGGAGCATCCCCTAGAGACTCGATGATCTTCCAGCTCACGAGGAGTGAAATGGTATCCTGAACCGCCTTTGTCGGCTCATTTAGGGTTTCAGCCATTGGGACACCATGTCTGTTCAGGAATTTATAAAAGATGTCGACCGTCTCTGCCAGCTCAGAGCGATGAAACCCCCGACGGTGATTTGCCAAGATAGCTGTAGCAACGAGAGAAAGGGGGATTACGAAGGAGACGGCATTTATGGCCTGGACCAAGTGAAGGGCGAGCTCTTGGTGGGTAGTCTTTTCAGGAGAGTTCGCTTGTGACAGGTATTCTTTCAATGAAAAGGCTTCACTGAATTGCACATAGATCTTTCCGTATCTTTGTTTCAAATAACGCCGCGCCCGGAAAATCTGCCTGAGGCTTTCCCTCTTCTTGGAGCCCCCCCCCAATTCTTGCTTATAAGAATCTTCTTCGAGGATTCGGTCATAGATAATGGAAGTGGGGACAAAAATGAGGTCTTTGCAGAATCCTTCTTGATGGGCTTGTAGGAGAATCGAAAGAAAGCCTGTCTTGGGAAGCACCAATTTCCCGCTTCTGCTACGCCCCCCTTCGATAAAAAATTCTATGGGATGCTCTTCCTCAAGAAGTGCTTTGATATACCGGTTAAACACTTCTAAATAGAGTGTTGCTCTACTGAAAGATCGACGGATAAAAAAGGCCCCTGATTTTCTGAAAATGTACCCCATGGGCCAGAAGGCCAAATTTTTTCCTGCAGCGACTCTGGGAATGTGCATATGATGGGTAAATAGCACGTAGTTGAGGATCAAGTAGTCGATATGACTTTTATGGGAGGGCACATATATCAGTGTCCCCTTTCTGGCCCATTCCCTCACCTTTGCCAAAGCGGCCCTATCTACATGGATGCCCTCGAAAATCTTTTTCCAGAACCAATTTAAGGCCACATCGAAGAATTGTATATATGTTATGTTATAATCTGCTGCGATCTCATCAAAGTGTTCACCAGCCTTTTTCCTCGTCTGTCGCAGCTTTTTTTTATTTCCGGAAGACATGCTTTGGATCTTCTCACTGACCCGCTTATCCATCAGGACAATCTCTCTGAACTGTTGTCTTGATTTCATGATCGGTCCGAGGATAACCCTTTTCTGGCTATCGATGCTTTCAATTAGGAGTTGTCTGATTCCAGCAGCCATCACATGCAGAGGAGTGTCTGCAGGCTGGCTTTCCCGGTAGGCCTTTAAATCCAGTGGGCGGCCAAAATCGATAAAGGCCCTCCTGTTATGCCTGAAAAACAGAACAATTTTTCTGATGATACCCGGATGGTCCTTGTATCCAAAAAAAATACCGGTCAAACTTGAATAGTCCTTTTCAGGGGTTTTCTTGTACAGGACCAATTGTGGGATGATAAAAATGGGTCGATCCATATCTCTCTGGGTCTCCAGTAGAAATTGGACCTGGTCCTTTTCCGAATGGATGAAATGCCTGACAAAGCCCTTCGGGTCGACCAAGAACATGAGGGAGGTTGTCCCCTTTTGTAGAGCACTTTTATAAAAACCGGATTTGTAAGGGCTGGGGAAACGACCGTATCTGAACAGGGAGGCGAGATGCGAAAAGAAAATTCTCAGGACTTGAGTAAACGGTAGTACCATGGACATATTGAGGTCGAAGGCGATTTTA
>JAQYVK010000196.1 GCA_030145585.1 Desulfatiglandales bacterium
TATGACAATGAAATATCGCATCCTCCTTGGCCTTGGAATATTGGCGGTGGATTCCGTTACATTTTTCTTGCCGTTGACCGCCATTTTTCTAATATATATAATCATTTACAATCCCCCATGGTTCAGAAAATTCCTGGATGAACTCGATGAAAATGGGGCCCCCATAGACTGATCTTTACCCATAAGTGGGTTCGCTAGACACAGGGGGTGTGGGACATGCGATAGAGCATTATCATGCAATAAAACTCGAAATCCGAAATTCGAAATTCGAAACAATACCAAAATTCAAAATACAAATGACTAAAACGGGTGCTTCGACTTACGCATTCCTTGGATTTTGAACATTCGATACTCGAAATCGTTTCAGTTTTCTCATCGGGAGGGAAGGAAGGCTAAAGAAATATCAAAACAAAAATGTCAAAGTAACCAAAATTGCGTTTCCTTGAGACTTTCGTTTTGAATTTGGAACATTCGTTATTCGGATTTATTTCGTATTTCTTGCTTCGGCCCGCCCTGGCGCGACTTTATTGGGCCTAGCTATTTGTTACTGTGATTTATACAAATGATAGCTTTACATCGAATCAAATGAATCCAGGTCTGGGCCAGGGATTTCGGATTTTTCTCCTTCGGATTATGTTCGAGGTATCCTTTCTGTGTCCAGCCGGAGATGCGGGACATGGACAGTACCATAGAGGGAGGCTAAAGGGACTGGCAGGGCTAAATCAACCATGGAAGACAAAGATTTGTATAAGTTGTTCCTGAGCGTTGCGGAACACCCGGGTCAGAATACTGAAGACACTCGGAAAGTTTTTTCTATCTTGGTCCGGTCAACTTTGAGATACAGGGATCAAATGCTGAAAACCAGTGGAACCGTGGTAACCGTTGAGGATGTGCGTACTGTGCTGGGATGGCTCGTTGACTCCTTCTCAAGTGGCCAACTTCCTGTGACGGAAAACAAACTCAGACTTGATCTCCTAAAGGTTTGGCTGGATGAACTGAAACCTTTCCGGTAGCCAGGCAGATATTTTGGCTAAGTACATGGTTTCATAATTACGGTGACTTAATTTTCTGCGTTAATAAAATAACTACGATTAAGACAAAAGCTTAGGTTTACCACAGAGACACCCGCCTCCGCCTGCCCGCCACAGGCGGGCGAGCTATGGCGCGGCAGGCGCGCACGCAGAGATGAAATTATTTTTTCGTTTGCCGGGATACCAGCCCGCCTTTACAAGCCACTCAAGGGAGGCGGGCCGATAACGGCAAACGAAAACCATCAGCCCTTTCGGGCAAAAGAGATACCATTTTTTAAGCTACTGTCTACCCTTTGTCCTTATCACTGCCTCGCAGAGCAGTATTCATTTTGCCCATTAAGCCTGCCCCGCACTCCGATGCGGGGTCTCCTCTCCGAGGCGTAGGCTCTCCGAGCCGGAGGCCGATGGGCAAAAAAAGAAAAATCCTCTGCGACCGCGCCTGCGCGCCATAGCTGGCCCGCCTGTGTGGCGGGCATGCGAAGGCGTGTGCCTCAGTGGTGAAATATTCGATTAAGAATACGTCACTGTATTTATGAATGGGAGTACTAAGGCGGAATGGTCCAAGCTTTGCTTTGCATGTAAGCGTTTAATGGGTGATTTTAGGTCTCGCTCGATCATCCCAGATCGGTTTTATAAGTATTGTGAATACAAACCCTATGAGCCCGAAGGCGGCGCATATTGCAAAAGCCACTTTATAGCTTTCCATGACATCAAACAAATAACCTGCCAGCCATGGACCTAGGGCCGCTCCAAGAGTCAATCCAAAACCCATGAAACCATAAATCAAGCCGTGGGACCTCATGCCGAAAATCTCCGCCACCAAGGGTGACTCCGAGGCACCCATTCCTCCCTGTGTGATACCAAAGATCGCGGTAAACAGATAGAGCGACCATGCTTCTTTGGCAGATGCCAGCCAGAGGAAACCTATCGGCATCCAAACGAAACCGATGATGAAAATACGCCGACTCCCGATTCTATCCGAAAGCGTTCCCAACAAGAGCCTTCCGATAATGCCCGTCCCCCCGACCGTTCCCAAGATTTTAGCGGCACTGGATGCCGAAATATTCAGATCAGTGGCATAGGGCACGAGGTGGACAACAACCGTAAACATACAATACCCGAAAAAAAACATCATGAGGGTCGTTATCCAAAACTGACTCGTTAAAAACGCTTCTCTGAGAGTAAAGCCTTTACCGTTCAGATCCGATACTTTTTCACCTTCCATTTTTACGCCATAGGGTACCAACCCCATTTGAGATGGATCACGCCGAAAAAATTGGGCTGTCAAAACAACAATAATCAAACTCCCTATTCCCATGCTGCTGAAGGCATTGCGCCACCCATAGGCAGAGATAAGCCAATTGGCAAACGGTGGGACAACCAATGCGGCCAAGCCTGTGCCGGTTAGCACAAAACCAGACATAAAACCCCTATTTTTGAAAAACCACTTCGCTATCGTTGACGTTACAGGAACCCATCCGCCGCTCATCCCAATGCCGACGATGATGCCTGAAAAAAGGTAAAGTTGCCAGACCGTCTGGACCTGCGACATGAGGAAACCACCAATTCCTATAAGGAAACCACAAAGCGTCAAGACGACACGGGGCCCAAACTTATCGTTCATCCCCCCCATGACAATACCTAATAAACCTTCCATGGCCATTGAAAGAGAGAGGGCACCCGAGAGTGTGGCCCGGCTCCAACCAAACTCGGTTAGCATCGGTTTGAAGAAGACACCAAATGCATAGCGCGAGCTGAACATAGTAGCCATGATGACGAAACCGGCAACTGCGACTATGTAGCCGTAAAATAAACGGGGAGGGGCATTAGATGGTTGGTTGAGCTCGGTACTTTTCATATCGTATTTAATGAGTGAATGAGGAATTCGGAATGCGGAAGGAGGAATTTTGAATTCCACACTCCCAGTTCCGCGTTCCACTTTATTCTATGTGGTTTATTGTCAGTTGAAATGCAAGTAGTCCTTCTTCCAATTCTCAAGCCCTTTTGGAGATGATACAAATTACTTTTTGGGTCATACTACTACCCTAATTGAGCCAAAGCCCAATTAAGGAGCTGTCAGCGTTCAGCGTTCAGCACTCAGCTAACGAATTTGAAACGTGGATATATATCTCACCTATGTCAGTTTTATGAACTTTGGGTTGAAAAGTACTAAGCTGACCGCTAATGGCTGAATGCTGATTGTTCCCAATTGAGCGTTTTCGCTCAATTGGGGTACTATTCTGTATTCCTTGGCTCGCCATAGCCTGTACGTCAGGGACGGAAAGGCGACGGCGGCTGACTCCTGACTTCTTTCGTTGTATTATATAAGATCCAGTATCCGGCGGGAGTGAGCTTTATAAATTCCTTCGATTAGACCACATTCACTTTGTAAGCATATTTGACCCAGTAGGATCCATAATAGCCCTCTGCAACGACTCGCAGAGGAAAGCCATGCTTTTGTGGAAGGTTTTGACCATTTACACCATACGCCAGAAAAACCCTATCGGAAAGGACGTCCTCAACTGGGAATTCTTCAATTTTTTCTGATCCTCCTTCTTCAGGTCCTAAAACTTTGACGAGCGTTGCACCCTTCTCAATTTTTGCTTTTTCTATAAGGTTCCCGAGGGAAAAACCTCTCCACTTGCCATGATTGGCGAAAAATCCGGGACAAATAAGGAGCACATTCTTCTCAATGGAGGGTAATTCCTGTATCTCCTCCTTGGTCAGACTCAGGGGTGCTTTGACACGACCTGTGACTTCGAGACGCCATTGATCCAAATCCACTTCATGATCCGTCACCCCCATGGTCTCGAAATCCTTGAGAGGCGTTGTCTCCAAATTTCTTGTATCCAGGTCCTCTGGATCTTTGTCGATCAGTTCTGCTCGGTTTATGTCCTTGGGCAGTATGATTTTTTTAGCTTTGCCGTATGCGAACCTGAACGCTCCAAAGAGGGGGCTAAGCAACAGACCCAGGCCTGTTAGAAATCCGAAAGCAGTCTTAAGAAATTGTCTTCGTTTTTGCATGATTTCTGCTGTTCTGCTGTCCTGCTGTAAAGCAGGACAGCAGAACACCTTAGAAGAAACCCCGACCGTTGGTCGGGGTTTCTTCACTCTTTCATACAACTATGTTGACGTTTTTTTCGTTAACAAAATGTGAGTTGTGTGCCTATGCCCAAACTTTCTAACGGCATGGGCCCCAAATCTTTTTCAATAGATTGGCTTTAATTCGACTCTTCGGTTTTTGGCACGTCCTTCGGGTGTGGCATTGGATGCCGCAGGACTCGAAAAGCCATAGCCTTCATAGGAGAGCCGCCCAGGCTCTATCCCTTCTTGAATGAAATAACCCATCACAGATCTAGCTCGTTTCTTAGAGAGCTCTCTGTTGTACTGGGCTTCACCCACATTATCCGTATGCCCTTGTATTTCCACTCTTAAGTTGGGGTTCTTTTTCAGAACAAAAACGACTTCCTCCAAAACCGGATAGGCGACCGGTTTTAATTCCCACTTGTCCAAATCAAAATAAACCCCCTTGAGGACCCAACATCCCCTGTCATCTATCGTCGCATCTTTGGGGGTGCCGGGGCACTTGTCCAGATAATCATAGACAAAATCCCCGTCCGAGTCTGGGGGGCAGCCCGCAGAATCAACTGTCACACCCTTGGGTGTTCCACGACACTGATCAATGTGATCATCGACGCCGTCACCGTCCGAATCCAACGGGCAACCCATTGGATCAACCATGACACCTTTGGGCGTACCGGGACAGCGATCGAGGCCGTCAAAAACGGCGTCCGAATCTGAATCAAGCGCACATCCAACCGCGTCGACCCTCGTCCCCCTCGGTGTATTTGAACACCGGTCTAGCGTGTCCAACACCCCATCATTGTCAACGTCTCCAGCTTTGGCCAAGAATACTTTTTCAACAAAGCCGGCCATACCATCGCTGGAAGCAATATCATCTGCCAGTACCGAATAACCGCATGCGCTGGCCGCCGCGATTTCCTCCATAAGCTTTTTTCCTTCAGGGTCATTGCCTATGAGCACGGTGTATATGCAAAGTCTATCGCCGTATTGACGCTTCAAGCCCTCCGCCGACGTTATTGGTGAATTGTCTATGCCGCCACCGTCACTAATGACAAGAACCGCTATTTCTCCTTGGGTGTTTTGCAAATCAGTACTCGCAGCATCCAGGGCAAGGTCTAACAGACTTTCCCCGGTGGCGTTTGATATTTTCTTAAGAGCATCTGAAATTTCAGTTTTGTCTCGCCCTTTTAAGTCGACCATGAGTGCTGTCGGTTCTGCCGCCGCAAAGGTACCCTTTCCAAATCTCCGAAGGCCGCTGTCAAGTTTGAGGTCCGGAATCGTCTGATTCAA
>JAQYVK010000197.1 GCA_030145585.1 Desulfatiglandales bacterium
CGGATAGGAATCATCGCCCGTTACCCGCGCTTGTTGGCGCTCATTTACTTGCCCTTCCTGCTCGGGGCATTATACGGATATTTTCTTATCTTTAAGGCGAAGCTACTTTATCATCAAGGCCAGAGTGACCTCGGTATTTATCATCAGTTCGATTTGCTGGTGAAGCTATTCCTTGGTCTTCTATTGGTCTATATGGTAATGGGATTTGTTCTGTTGGCCCGGACCCTATTGACCAACCGACCCCCGGAGGTTAAGAGACAAATCAAATGGATCTTCTGGGGCGACGTCATCGCCGTGGTCTTGCTCTTCGCTGGGTTACCTTTGATCTTCCAGGAGATCACATTCTATTCGTCCGGTGCGCGCAACCTCCCCTTTACTCTTATCTTTGCCACCCTTGCCTACCTGGTCGCAAATGCCCTGGCCATATTCAAGTACCGGCTTATGGACATCGACATCGTTATTCACCGGAGCCTGAGTTATTTACTGGTTAGTGGAATCATTGTGCTCCTCTATTTTATTCTTTTCGGCACCTTCGGCTGGATCTTCGGGTTGCTGACTGGAAGGAACACACCGGTCATATATATCATATCCGCCATGGTTATCGGCTTTCTCTTCCGCCCTTTGCTCTCCCGGATCGAGGAGGGGGTTGAAAGGCTTTTTTACCGGGAAAGGTATGAGCTTCACCAGGCCCTGGGGGAGGTCAGCCAAGCCCTGATTACTGTCCTTAATCCCATGGAGATCTTTGAAAAGGTATACTGCACAGCGAAGAACTCCCTTCACATCCGGACAGGGTGCCTCTGGCTTCTGGAACAGCAAGGAGGGGCGCTTAACGCTGTCTCTTCCCTGCCTGAAGGTGAGGGGGTCCCTGTTCTTTCCCGAGGGACTATCCAACCCCTGGCCCTGTACTTCATGGAAACCCGTAAGGGGTTGACCCGTTACATGGTCAGTACGAAAGCCAGTTTTGGTAACGACCGCAACAGGTACCTGAAGCCCTTCGAAGAAACCAAAATGGAAATCCTCCTTCCGCTTATATACAAAAACACCCTGCTGGGGATGGTCGGGTTCGGGGAGAAGCGCTCGGGCGATTTGTATGCCTCAGAAGATGTGGCCCTGCTCACCACCCTGGCCCACCAAATCGCCATGGCCATGCAAAATGCCCGGGCCCACCAACAGAGCAAGCGGTTGAACGTGGAACTGGGGGTCCGGATTCGCGAGATCGAGAATCAGCAGGAGGAAATCCTGGCCCTGCAGCAGCGCTTGCTCAATGAGAACATCTACCTCCGGGAGGAGATCGGGCAGCAGTTTGATTTCACGGAGATCATCGGGTCGAGCAAGCCCCTGAAAGAGGTCCTAACCATGGTGGAGAAGATAGCCCCCACCCTCTCCACTGTCTTTGTCCGGGGGGAAACTGGGACCGGCAAGGAACTCATTAGTCGAGCCATACACTTCAACAGTCCACGGAAGGATGCCCCACTCATAAAGATCAACTGCGCCGTCATCCCGGCCAACCTTCTGGAAAGCGAGCTTTTTGGTCACGAAAAAGGGGCCTTTACCGGGGCCGAAAGAACCAAAAGCGGCAAGTTCGAACTGGCTGACAGGGGGACCATCTTTTTGGATGAAATCGGAGATCTCGCACCGAACCTGCAGGTCAAGCTCATGCGGGTTCTGCAGGAAAAGGAGTTCGAGCGGGTAGGCGGGACCCGGACTATTAAGGTCGACGTACGGATCATTGCGGCCACTAATCGGGATATAGAGAAGGCGATCTCTTGCGGCGCTTTCCGCGAGGACCTGTTCTATCGGCTCAATGTCATCTCCATTCCCCTGCCACCCCTAAGGGAAAGGAAAGAGGACATCAGGGAACTTACCATTCACTTCTTGAACAAGTTCAGCCGCAATCTGGGCAAATCGGTCAAAGAAATTGAGCCCAAGGCGATGGAAATCCTGAAGGCCTATCATTGGCCCGGGAATATCCGGGAATTGGCCAATGTGCTGGAACGGGCCGTAGTCCTGGGAGAAGGAGGAGCATTGGCGGTCAATGATCTTCCCCACAACCTGGCCCCTTCTCAATCCTCTCGACTTGTTCCTGCTTCTGGGACAGAAGCAGCCCTTCCTCAAGAAATGGGCCAAATAGAGAAGCAGCGAATCATCGAGGCTTTGGAAAAGGCCAAGGGAAACAAATCCGAAGCAGCCAGGATGCTGGGACTCAAAAGAGGCACCTTTTACGGCAAGCTTAGAAAATTCGATATATCATAAACAGCCCCAAAGCCCGCCCCCCCCCTGTTCAAATTCCGACAGGTGTTGGGATTTTAAACACGCTCCCACAAAATACCACCCTGTTCACTGGCTCGGTTAGAGATGCTATATCCGCTTTTTGGAGCCATAACAGGCTGAGTTTATAATGTGTTATGCATATTGCGGATTTTGCATCTTTTCCTTCGTCTCCTGCTGGTACAGAACCTGCAACTCTCCAGAATCAAAGGAGGGATGTTCCCTTGTGAATATGTCAGAGTTGAATTACTGTTCACATTATACATGAATTTATTGGATTCATTGGGCAATTTTAGGAGATAAACAATAAAAGGAAATAGCCACTAACTAAGTATTTTATAATGCTCATCAAGTACCTAATGAGGTCACTATGGATATGGGAAGAGGTAAATACACCGGATATGATTATGATGCCATTATCATCGGTTCGGGTATGGGCGGTTTGGTCACCGGCACCCATTTGGCCAGAGCGGGGGCAAAGGTGCTGGTCTGCGAGCAACATTTTCAGCCCGGCGGATATTTTACCTCTTTTAAACGTAAAGGCTATACCTTTGATGGTGGCATCCAAGGGTGCGAAGATGGGGGAATGTTTTTTAACCTCTTTCGCGAGTTGGGTATTTTTGATCAACTCGAACTGAAAAGGACTTATTTTGCATTAGCCACGCCTGAGTTTTTTCTTCCCCTTAAGACGGTCTCAGATGTGGGCACCTTTTATCGCAAGCTTATAGATGTATATCCCCATGAAGCCAATGGCCTTGAGCATATATTGAAGGAAGCAGAGGCATGCTGTAATTTCATGCTCTCTTTTTCAAAACTACCGAACCCGATGTTTACCTCATGGAGGAATGTCTTCACTGAATTTCCAAAGTGGTTTTCCGAGAATCGAGAAGCCATGAAATATATGGGGGGTTTTTCACGAAATATGTCTATCCCCATGGAGGATTATTTTAAACAGCATGTGAGTGATCCGGATTTGCTTAATTTCTTAGGCCAAATGAGCTATTCCGGCAGCCCCACCTCTTTCGGGTTATTATTTTTTACCTTTTTAATGGATTACCATCATCCCATGGGTGGCGTTCAGGTCATCCCTGATCTGATGGCTCAATATATTGAAAAACTCGGCGGCCAGATAAAGTACCGGACCCTCGTAGAAGAAATACTCATTGAGAACGGTAAGGCCCAGGGGGTAAGGACCCAGGCGGGTGAAACCTTTCGCGCTCCCTTTGTTATCTCCAACTGCGACGCCCGCCATACCTACATGAAGATGCTTCCTTCAGCCGTCGTCCCGGAATCCTACAAAGAGGGGTTACGGCACAGTGAGGTAAGCGAATCCTTTTTTTCGGTTTTCCTCGGTGTGGATATTCCCCCGGAGAAAATTCCTTTACACGGATATTCTCACGTACTGTATTTTCCTGATCTTAAAGGGATCCCCGCTGAAGACTATAAACGTTCAGATAACAATGATGTTTATGCCCGGGCCCCGCTGGAAATCAATATAAACACCATCCACGACCCCTCTTTGGCCCCTAAAGGTAAGTCTACGATTGTTCTCCAATCTGCCGCCTTTATGGAATTCGCCGATCACTGGGGCACCAAGAACAGAAAACGTACAAAGCGGTACAAGGACCTCAAGGAGAAAGTGTCCACCCACTTAATTGCTACGGCCGAACAATTGATCCCGGGACTGTCGAAGAAGATAGATTTTAAGATTGCAGCCACGCCGTATACCTTTGAACGGTATACCTTGAATTCAGGGGGAGCTTCTGCCGGGTGGACCTTTAACCAAGAAAAGTCCTTTAATTCCGGAATGAAAGCCTTTTCCGGCTTTAATCCACCGGTCAAAAACCTGTATCAAGTCGGTCATTGGGCTATGTCTCCAGGAGGGGCTCCGTCAGGAATAATAACCGGAAAGGTCGTCGCCAACATTGTCAAACAACGCTTGCGGTGGGGGATTTAAACCGCTCCTATAATGATGGAGGCCAACGATGGATAATGGCAATAGAAGAATTACTTTATTCTGGTATAGCCAAACCGCCAATTCTTTTTCATGTGCTGAGCGAGCAGCTAATTTACTTGATAAAAGCGGCTATGAGGTGACGCTTAGCTATGTCTTAAATCCAATTGTTCACAAAAGCTATCGAAGATAGCAATATATCTCATTGATAACACAGGGAGAAACCATGTCTATTAAATTAAGAAGAATAGCCGTTGTAATACTGTTTACCAGTATTTTCTGTAACTCCTGTGATCTGGGCAAACATAACGTCATTTATGATGGTAACGGCAATACAAGTGGAAGTGTCCCTACTGATCAAACACTCTATAACTTTCTAGACCCTGTTACGGTTCTTGATAATACAGGAAACCTTATAAAAACGAACTATACCTTTGCTGGTTGGAGATATAACGGAATAATATATAGTCCAGGACAAACCTTTCCCATGGGTTGGTCCGATGCGACACTAAATGCTGTATGGGATGATGCAAACCAATGCGTCTTCAAGAACTGTTTTCCTGAGATTATTCAATGTCTGCTCGAAACGGAATGCCGTACTTGGCTTACATGTATTCAAGGGTGTGGCGATGACAAATTTCAATGCCCTACTTTTTGTGGAATGTACTATCGATCAGAAATAATCAATCAAATTTCAATTTGTGCCTTAGGTAACGAGTGCCCTGTTGTCGACTTTAGCGATTTCGGCACTTGTATTGTTCCAGAGGCTGAATTCCATGACCTGAGCAACATGTCTGGTACATGGTGGTTATCCGCATCAAGTGGTGAAGACCACTTGTTTGACTTTGATTGCCAAAGGTTTGTTTTTGAAGAGCAAGACCCTACACTGTTAAACGTCAATTATACTGTAACACTGAGCCTGGGTGGCATTGAAAAACAACGCGGTACAGAAGGCACTTTC